>JANZZA010000481.1 GCA_026419655.1 Armatimonadota bacterium
TCGCCAATCTGTACGAAGATGCTTCCTGTGTCGGCGAGGAGTTCGCGGCAGAGGAGCAGGCGGTCGCGCAGGTAGCTCAGATACGAATGGATGCCCAGCTCCCAGGTATCGCGATAGGCTTTAATTTGCTCGGGTTCATGGGTCAGGTCTTCGTCAGCGTCGCGCACGTCGCGTTTGTCCACGCGCGGCTGCCAGTTGGAGGAGTATTTGATGCCGTAGGGCGGGTCCATGTAAATCATCTGGACCTGGCCGGCCATGCCCTCCCGCACCAGAAGCGAGTTCATCACGAGCAGGGAATCGCCGAGGATGAGGCGGTTGGCCCAGTCCACGGAATGCTGGTAGAACTCCACCCGCTGGTCGAGGGGCAGGTCAGGGACCTCGAAAAGGGAGGGCTGCTTTGGACGCGGGCGGCGGAGGCCCTGAATAATGGCCTTGGGAGCCACCCGTTCGTGCACGTGGAGCGAGACGGTGTCTACCTCGAAGGACATCTGGTCGGGTTCCCAGATTTCATCCCATTGGGCCTTCAGGCCGGGCTTGCCCGCCCAGACGAGCTGGGGCTGCAGGTGGGGGTCGTAATTGTAGCGTTTCCTTGGGCCCCGGGGCTGGCGGTCGTACTCGGCCAGGCCAGCCTCTGGGTTGTTCTTACGCTTCTCCAAGTACCGGTAATCCTGTACAGGCCCGTTGTCGAGCGGCTCTCCAGGCTGCTGATAGATGTCGGCGTGTTGGGCGCAATATCCTCCCCGCACCGCCTTCCGCCGACAACCGGCATGAGTACAGCGCTGGAAACTTTGCACGCTCTTGCGGCGCATGGCGCCCCACTCCCTGCTTTGTTAAGATTGGCAAGCACAGAACCGATGGGACGTCGTATACAAGACGGCGCGGATGGCCACGAGCGGTCGGCTCGCTTGGCAGCCCCAGCAGCCTTCCCCCCCTTTATTTCCCGCCCCGCCGAGAACGTCCTGCTGCCCGCGCCCCTGGGCGGAAAGCGAGCCTAAATGAGCAGGGAAACGCGAACCCTGGGCTTGGGTGGCGGTTCCACCGAGAAAATTGCCGGCGGAGGGCGCCCCCGTTGCCGCAGCCGTGGCTATGCGAAGATGTTTATAGCTTTGCACTTCTGAGCCCCGGGGCCTGTGCGAGCGCCGTCGCGGATATTCTGGCTGCCCCCGAGAGTGGTTCACATAGGTTGTGCACGCGATTGGTGTTGTGCGGCAATCTTAGGGCCTGGACACGTGCCTACCCTTTGTGCTTCCGACCGCACTTCTACGCCTGAGTGCTCAGGTCCACCCAAATCCTGTGCCGGGAAGCGTTCCGATTGCCCCTGCCGCACCGCCGCACTCAGATGATGGCCCTGGGGCGCGCCCCACTCCGATATGGGAACCCTGTACGGTACAGGGGATTATGCGCTGGCTTGATGTAAGCCGGCCGAATCGCAGGGGGCGTCACTCGGCCTGTATCCCCACCACAGTTAGTTCGCCTATCTGGAGCATGGTATTGACGCGTCCGCGGACGCGAACTCGTGTTCCGCGCGGTGGGGCGGGGCCGCGTTTAGCCACCCAGATGCTGCCCGTTCCGTCGTTTATGCTCATGCTGCCGATGCCAAAGAGCGAAATGCTGTCTTCGACGTAGCCGACGACGGTTACGACTTTGTTTTCAAACCGGTCCGGGCGGTCGAGAATATCCTTAATTCGCACAGAGACGTATGACCGAGAGAGCAACAGGCCGATTGCGACGAGGCCTGCGGCACCGATGAGCAACAAAAGCGGCAGGGCTCGCCCGCGTGCTGCACCCGCGATTTCCAGCGGCATGTGCTATCCCTCTGGCGTAGGAATCACTTCGATGGGGCCTGCGAGGTCGGGCGGGCCCTCGCCGATCCAGGCTCCCTGGGCCGTCGCCTCGCAGTAATAGTAAACCCTGCCCCCGTGTTCAATGGCCAGTGCGCCGGGCGTGCCCACTGGCTCGAAAGCCAGCCCGACAGCCACATGTCCCGGAAGGTCGAGGAGCGTCGCGTCGTAACCCATGTATCTCATGGCGGCGGCTGCGAGGATGGCCTTGTCCTCACAATCGCCTATCTCATCCTCGACAGTCTCCACCGGGTACTTCGGGTACTCGGCTGCACCTGTTGTTTCCGCGTCGGTCGCGTACTCTATCGCGCTTTGGGCGAAGCTGAGCACCAGGGCTGCTTCCTGCAGAGGAGTAAGCTCGCGGGTACGAGACACCTCCCGCAAGGCGTGAGCAAGCGAAGCTAGAGTGGGTCCGATTCCCCGCGCCACGTATTCCAGACCCCATCTCTTGACGTCTCCAACGCGCTCAGCGCTGCGTTTCTGCTCCAGCTCACTCAGGTCCACCGTGACCTTCGTTTCTATGCCAAACGCATGGCGCCAAACGGGGTCGGAATAGTACTGCCAGAAGAATTCCTTCTGTTTGAGGTGCTGAGGCACAGGAGCTGGCTCGGCGGGGACAGTTTCGACTTCGGGCTCGGGTGCGGGCGCTGGCGACGGAGCCACTGGCGGCGCCGGAGTCGGCCGAAGGTCTGGCAACCTTGGGGGCGGCAATGTCCGTTTCGGCCAGACGGCAGCATATCCGCTCGCAACAACCGAAACAGCGGCGAAGATGATCAAAGCAGGGTCGAAATGGCCCACCAGTACTGCAGAAACCGCCGAGAACAGCGAGACGACGAGAACCGAGGTCTCAATCCGGGGCGACAGGCCGTATTGGACGGCGTCGGCTACCAAAGCACCAATACGCCGCAGCTCTCCATCAGTCCATGCGTCAACGGTCAGCAGCAGCAAGTACCACAGCGCAACACCGCCCGCGTAAACGCCTAGCACGCGCTTGGCCAGCCACAACAATTCATTTGGTGCTAGACCAAGTGACTGAAGCACCACTAAACCAACCGCTGCCACGACTGCCCAAAAAGCACTCCAAGCTAGGAACATATACTCTGCCCCTCGCCTAGATTACTGGTCTGGCAGGGTACTCCGGTTGGACACCTGGACGGTCGAGCGGGCCTCCGCCGGCAGGTCGGCGAAGGCCTGCTGGAGGCGCGGTACGACGTATCCCAGGCACTCTAAGGGAACACCCGCAAAACCGTTGACCACAAAGGAGTGCACTGGCGAACTGCACGGAAGAAACTTGTCAAAGCCTTTTGCTACAGCCATCTCGCCAAAAGGAGTGACAGCACCCGTGTCTGCTGGGGAGTTTGTGGCCACCTGGATCGAGGGCGCGAACAGGGCACGCAACGCATAAACAGCCTCTACGCCGGAAAGACATTCAGTACGGGGCTCAGCAGAAGGTGCTGCCAGTTTCTCCACAGTTTCCTGCCATAGCACGGCGACGCGGCCAGGCTCCCGGCCCAGCTTCTTGTCCTCTTCGGCCTGCTCGGCCAAAACGTCGTCCACAGTCTTGCGCCGCCAGTCCTGGAAATGGGTCGGTGCTTCAGCCAGATAGCTCACCAGGCGGTCTGCCGTCTGTACGGCCCACGCCGACGGATTGGCTCCTACGCCCTCCCGCCAACCGCGATACAAGCCCGTCTGGTTAACCAGCTCTTGCCAAAGCTGCTGCGGACCGTCATCCTCGGCATAAACCACCGACGAGGTCACCACCAGGCCCTCGAATTCGGATGGTTGGATCACGGTTGCCTGCAGGGCTTCGTCCTGCCAGGCGGGTGCCGAAGGTTGGAGCGGCGACTGATCCCAGCGGTCGAAGTCCTCGAGGACCGGGCTGCCCTGCCAGTACTCGCGGTCCCGGCCGCGAGGCCCGTAGCGGTCGCCGAGGGTTGTCCAGGCAACGTACTCTCCGACCTGCGGAAGGGCGTGGGCGCGCCATACCCTGAACTCGGCCGACGCCAGCGCCGCCCTCAACCCACACAACCTCGACAGCTCTGCGTCAACCTCAGCTCCGACCCAGCGGATTAGCGGTTCTACTTGCTGGCGCACCAGCTCCCGCAAGCCCTCACGTGCCTTCTCCTCCACCGCCCGTACCGCCCGGGCACGCTTGCGCAGTACATCAGCATGTCGTACCAGCCAGAAAACGCTTGCAAGGAACAAAGAAATCAACGGACCGACGGCAAAGCTCAGGCCGCCCGGAAGTATGGGCCAGCGCGGCTCCACCACCGCACGCACGAACAATCCCAGGGGCACGCCCATCAGCATGGCGCGAGTTAGAAGGAAGACGGCATTGGGCATCCGGGCTATAGCCTCCGCAAGTGCCTTGCGGGCTTTGTCTGTGTCAGGTGGGTCGGTGTGTCTGCGGCGGGAGAAATCGCGCCAGAATTGATCCAGCATTTGCTTGCCACGCTGCAGGACCTGTTCGGCCCATCTAATGCCCTTACCGGCATCGCTTATAGCCTCGTCCGTCATCTCTCGCACCGCACTGGCAAGCCCTTCTCCGACCCGCAGCGCGTTTTCCGTAATAAGATAAGATGCCCGCCGAAGCTTACTCAGCAGTAGTAATTCGTAATCGGCAATCTCTTCGGGCCACCGCTCCATCCGCCGTTCGTCGGCTGCCACCTCCCATCCAGTCGGGGCCAACAATTTGTTGCCCTCATTGTCGTGCGCCACTGCTTCCTCCAGGCTGTTTAGAAAAGCTTCCGGGCGAAACGACAAGCGAGCCGCCCCGAAAATGGCTACGAACCGTTTCTCAGCCTCCGCCAGCTCCTCTTCGTCTATCTGCCGGCAAGGGAGAAGACCACAGCGGCGGATGGCTACCATGGCCACCCGTGCGGCCGCGTAGGTCAGCATCTCGCGGCGGGGATAGTACACTGCGGCACAACCGATAGACCCGTAGTAGGTTCGCCCCGCTGCCACGCGCTGCTCGGGCACGTGCAGCAGTCCGGCCTCGCCGCCTTCTTTCGTTGTCAGCTGTTCGTGCGTCAGCAGATAAAGCTCGACAAGGCGTCCCGCCAGGCCGGCAAGCGTGCCCTCGGGTAAGCGATGGCCCAGCACGTTCTCTTCGCCCAGGTACAGGAAAACGTCAAAAAGCGGCCAGCGGTCGCGTGCGAGGATGCCAAGATCTCCCGGCAACGTGAGCCCGGAAACTTCGAATGGGACCCCACTACCAGTTGCTAAACCCCCTGCTAAAGCGTCCTGCTCTTTTAGCCGCAACAGTCCGCGCGCGCGCCTGACCAGTAGTTCCTGCCCCGTCGCATTCCCCTCCAGCACCGCGCCGATCCCGATGACGTGGCTTTGCGTCCTGGGAGCCAGTTCTCTAACCCTTGCGCGAGCGGCGGTGGCAATCTCGCTAGCCCACAAACCTGCCCCAGGCTCGCCGTAGTCAGCTATCACGAAAATGTCCACTACCAGGGTCTGGTCAGGTAGTACAAGACGCTGGATGCCGCAGTTTCTAAGCAGCTCGTCGTGATTTATGGAACGCGCGTCGATAATCTGAGTAGCGAGTGCCTTTGTAATTTGTTCCGCACTGGCTTCCAGGGCCTCCCACGCGGCCTCGTCGCTGCTGGGGACCGTGCGGTCGATGGACCACGGCCAGCCACACAGGCTGACCACCTCACCGTTCTCCTGCCGCAGCGCCAGGAACCGGACAATGGCCTCTAGCTGTGGAGCGAAGCTGAAGAGAGCTTCTGCTGCCCGTCCTGCCGCCCGACTCCCCCAGTTGCCAACCCCCACTATCAACGAAGTTGGTATCCTAACGACACGCTCGTGAGGCTCCGCCAAGAAGCTGCTCACAGCTACGACCTCTCCTCATAGAGCCTGCTGCAGACGTTACCTGCCTCGCCCCCGGACGCGGTCGCAAGTAAAAGGTCGGGACCGCAGCGTTGTCCGCTTTCTTCACCAGAGATAAGCCAACGCCCGCTTTCGCAACAGTCTCCCGTACTAAGACACTTGCCCGCCCAGCTTTTCCCTGATGTACCTTTCCACAGCTCGAATCATTCGATCCAAAAGTTGCGACTTCTCCTCGTATTCGGGGTCGCTGCGAGCAAGCGAGTCTCGCCAGGTCCTCAAGGTTGCGAGCCCTGCAGCCATCTGCTCGGCCACTTGCTGGTATCCTTGACGGAGGATCGAGTGGTCGCCGTCTTCGGCAAACCAGGCTTCCAAGGATTCGCGAGCCGTGCGGTCCGACCTGAGCTTTTCCACGGCGTTAGCTATCCCCTGGCCGAGCGTTATGGCCTCCACCTCGCGGTCCTGCGGTGCTGCTGGGCACGCATGCAGATAGCACCATCCACCTATGTGCGCCGGTGTAGCCCACACGAGCGTCCTGTCTTTTGCCCCTGAACTGCCTTTCACTCGATAACCTTCTGGCAGGCGTGTCGCCAACGCTAGACCGAGAAGTTCTTCTGCCCCGCGCCTCTGCGACTCGACAAGGGGGTCTTCAAAATTTTCCCAATCCCGGCATATATGCGGCGGCTTTACCGTCACCACCCCGCGCGCACCGCGTACCTTTCGCGCGCCTTCGAAATATGCCAGTTGCTGCACGTATAACTCATACCACGCGGGCACCTCACGCAAGGCCTTCACTGGTATGCCGAGTTTCCAACGCGCGAGAACGATCCGGTCGCGGTCCATAGAAGCTACAGCTTGCACCTGGGCACCGTCCGAAACCTGGGACACGGCGGTGCGAACTTCTTCCCACATCTTACCGGTCTCCGGCATCGCAAGCACTATGTAGTGCCATTGCCCGCCCTCTTGAGGCAACAAAGCAGGGTTCGTCATCAGCAATTCC
The DNA here is from genome assembly GCA_026419655.1 of Armatimonadota bacterium. Taxonomy (GTDB): domain Bacteria; phylum Armatimonadota; class Zipacnadia; order Zipacnadales; family FEN-943; genus JANZZA01. Next base: position 6,676 of record JANZZA010000481.1, read on the forward strand.
GCGCAGTCCTTAGCCATTTCCTGCGCTCGCTGGGCCAAAATCTCCGGGGCAACCAGGTCAGCCAAAGCCTTGTCTCTCAGATCGCTAAAAGCTGCAAACGCAGCCTCTCCAACGCACTTCACCAGCTCCTCGCGGCGGTCAGCCACCATGTATCGTTCCTCTTCCGGACTCCATCGAAACCAGTCCCAAAGGTTTCCGGACCGCTGGTGTGCATCGGCTGTTGCAGCTTCTACCGGGTCCTTATTGTCATCAACGCGGCCCTGGAACCACGTTTCGTACAGTTTCACGACACCCTCTGGCGTCAAGGCGTAGTGCAAATGTTGCGTGAACCGCCCGCCTTCCTCGCCCGTTGCTGTTCCAAACCGCAATGCACGCTTAGCGGCCTCCTCCGACCTGTGCTGCGCGTCGGCTATCAGTGCAGAAAGTTTCCCGACTTCGGCAAGCAGGCTATTAACACGCGGCAGCAGCTTAGCGAAAACGTCCTGGGCACATTCCCGTGCCCTTAGCTCCCGGTAGTTCCCAGCTGCCGCTCTGCACGCATCAACATATGCCTCTACTGCCTGGCGCACCACGGACCGCCTCGGTCCGGCGAGGCCAAACCATGTCCGCTGCAGCGCCGCCTCGCGTATCTGTTCCTTTGATTTCTGCATCTCGCCTGGCTCATTCTTATCATCGCTATCGCAGCCAGCCAGCTGTGTTCTCAAACTATCGGCCTCGCTGGCCATCTCGCTTCGGCACGTCTCTATTCTGGCCTTCAGCTCCTCGAGCGCTCTGGCCAACCCGCGCAGCCCTCCGGCCCACACGTCAACCTGGCGGGCACACCAGTTCTCCAGCTTTTCAAAGGCAAGGCCCAGCACCTGTGTAGCCTTTTGCTCCATGTTCTGCCGAACAGCTTCAAGCGCTTTCCTGTACTCCGACTCCCACCCGTCCACCACGCTGGGTACCTCTGTCAGCCGATCTGCCATGCACGTTTGTACGGCATCGGCCAGCAGCTTGCTCACTTCCCCCCAATTGTCCCCAGCCATGATCTGGCTTAGTAGCAGGTCCTGCTGATGCTCCTCCAGGTTGGCCTCGGTCATGAACTCAGCGGCAGCAGCCTGTGGATCGAACGAACCGCGGCCGTCAAGGTAACGTCCGAGCACCTTTCCGCCCAGGGTGTGGAGCACGTAGCTTTCAACCTGCCGGCGTGGGTAAACGTAAGCGGATAGCCCCAAGCTTCCAAGGATTGCTTTCGATCCATCAGGCAGCACATCTGGCGGGTTGTTGTCGAGGATAGAGAACATGTCCTGGGAGCCAGCTCCTTGTGCCGCCTGCCAGCCAAGATATTGGGTGACCACGAACTCCCCAACTAACCCACAAACGTGGTCGCGGCCGTACCGCAGCCTTCGCCCCCGCGCGTCGCGAGTACCAACGAGTAGAGTAACCCAGAAGGGCCTGGGACGCTCCAGTTGTTCGATCCGCAGACCGGCAAGCTCCGCCCGGTCAAAGTGTTTAAGCGGATAGTCGAAATGCGTGAAGAAGTGGTCGAGTTCTTTCAAGAACGCATAAGTGTTGATCTTAGCCATCCGCGCTACGTCCGGGCCCACGCCTTGCCCCTCAAAGGCCGTCGGGTCTACAAAAATGCCTACCACTGCCAGGGCCTGTCCCTGGAGCATCGCCTTCGCCAGGTAGGCCATATCCAGAGCCATCCCTGCACCAGTGCCGCCGCAGAGGGAACCCAAAATATAAACCCTTGGGCCCACGTCGCCCAGGTTCATTTGGAAGCGCTGAAAAGCATCCTGAAGCTGCGCCCAATGCTCCGATGCAGCCCATAGCATCGCCACATGCCCCACAGCTCTCGCCTGATGCGCCCCGTCTGTCACGTTGCCTGCAAAGTACGGGTGGGGATAGTCTTCATGGGCCTCCTGGAAGCGAGTCTCCAAAGCCTGCTCCACGTGGAAGTTGCTGACTTCGAGCACGGGTATCCGTGCTCCAGGCAAATCTCGAACGTAGTTTCGGACACTGGGGTCGGTATCTATAATTAAAAATTGCAGCCTTGGGGAAAGGTCCTCCAAACGGCCCTTAGCAAAGATCGCTGCCAGCCGGCGGGCTATGTAACTTGTCATCAAGGCGCCCGTCCCGCCAAGGCCTATGAACATCGCCGGAGGAAAATCAGACACCCGAATCGCTGCGGTTTCCACCGGTTGTATTCCGACTTGCTCTTGCTCCGCTCGCAATGCCTCCCGTACAAACTCTTCAGCCATCACTTGCCACCTCCTGACTTGGAGCCGGTTCTCCTCGAGCTTCACTTAGCCCAGTGGTATTCCACTGTCCCGACAGACTGCACTGTCCATTTGTGGTTTCGCTGGGCATTCACCTCGACCGTGTGGTCTCCTATCTTTATAAGTATCCACGCCTCGCCTCTGCGCAAGAACGTCCTGGCGTGACAGTTTATCGGCGGCCCAGCTGCGCCCGGGACCTTGATCCTGAAACTCTTTTCCTTAATTCTTGCTGGCGACCCCAACGTCTCAACGTGCGTGGTGCCATTTGCCTGGAACGTTATACGCAACTCTCCAGTAAGGGCCGGACGAGCCGCTTCGTGCGCCCGCCACCACCAGAGGCCGGCCAGAATAACGAAGGAGAAAAGTACAAATAGGGCAGCCGAGTATGCATGGTACCACGGCAGAGAAAAGCTTCCGTCCACCGGGGCCTTCACTGCCGGCAAGGTGCTGCCCGCCATTTCACAGCCGATCATGACCGTGTCTGAGAAACGGCCTCCACGCTTAAAACGCCCGACCAGCCTCGCATTCCCTCCCTGCATGAGCTTCTGAAGGGCAGCGCGATTGTACTTTATGACCGTCTTGAAGTCGCCGTAGTGTGCAACGGTCCCGGTTGGGGGGGCCGCTTGCCCAGCGCCTGACTCGGTGGCTACTTTTACGTTGAGAGCACCCCAGTAACGCGATTTTACCACCGCCTCCACCGCCACTTCCCACGGCCTCCCTGCCTGTGTTCTCACTTCCACAGAAATGGGCTCAGCAGGAATGACCTCCCAGGCGACTCGCGTCGGGAATGACCACTCCCGCGCCCCAGAACTTACCTTCACCATTTCGATGTGGTACACGCCCGGCACGTCACAGCGGTCGTAGAACCCTGAGTAAATCCCGTCTCCTTTCACCTCGTCCGCATACTCACGACTTCCGTCGTCCACCAAAGCTTCATGGCGTATCGCACCCGTAGGCCGGCGGATATTAGCGGTTACCCACGGCGGCGGGCCTCCTGCTGGTAGCCCCGCCAGTCGCACCTGGAGCCACACAATTCCCGACCATTGTTCCACCCGCACTCCAGGGGACGGCGAAAGGACCTCAATCCGCTTGACTGCGTTCTGACCTAAGGCGGCACTGGCGAGGACCGAGAGCATGACTCCTCCGACGAAGACCCACGCCCATTGCCAAACTACCCCTCTATGGCCGGCGCAAACCTCGCGCCGTACTTTAGCCGGCCCGCTCTGTTTCTTGTGGTGAGCGTTCCTTCGTGTCCCCATTATCACGCAGGCTCCTACTTATTGTTCCTCGCCCGGGGAAAAGCTCCTTCGGGTCTACACCGGCCCCATTGTGCCCGGCCTTTGCGGGACCAGTGCCAGATGCTAACCGTCCATTGGAAAATATCACACATGGCTCCCACGTGCAACGTTCGTGGCGCTCACTTATACCAGCGTTGAACAGCGCAACAGCATGACGGAGCAGGAAGGGCGAAAGGCTCACAAAAAAGAAGACTTCAACGCAGACAAGGGAGACGATGCTGGCGGGTTGCGAAACGCAGACGGCAAATTTCGCTTGTAACATGCTGTGATCCGCCGCAGAGCCAAGCCGGAGCCCTGCAGCGCCCACAAGCATGGGGGCTGTCAAGAAAAATTGTACGCTCCTGAGAATTTCTTAGTCGCGGACTCTGCGGCCAGGTGGCCTCATGAGGTTTCCGAAAAGTGCCTCTAAGTGCACCTCTCGGCCGCAAGGTTTGCTCGCACGATGGGAGTCTTTCCGAGAGGCAACCACAACCTTGGGGCCTTTGACCACAACGCCTGTGCGGTTGACCCTTTGGTGCTCGGCGACGGTTCTGAGCGCTCGTCGCTCGTAAAAGCTGAACTTACGTACCAAACAGACAAGCAGCAGTGAAAGGCCGCGAAAGACTAAGACGACCTCCGCCACAGCCAGGAACCGTCCCCATCCTTCTCTCAGCCTCAGCTCGCCGTAGCCAAGGGTCGTAAAGACGATGACGCTAAAGTACGGGCTGTAAAGAAACCGACGAAAGTGCAAGACAGACGCAAGACAACAAAGGCACCGGATAAGCCATAAACGGTGCGGAGACCGTCCTTTACCGATCCCCTCGTCAATAACCGCCTGCGGTACGCCCTCAACGAGGCCAAGGGCGCGATACAGCACCGCGAATCCAACCACGAGAAGCCCAGCGCACACTGCCATCCTGGTTGGCCACTCGCCATACCCCGCAATGGTTTCCAATACCCACCATAATGCCCTGCTTCCGATTGGCTTCTCATAGACGGCCATTTGCCGCCCAGTACAATGCATTTCGCGGAAGAAAAACTCTCCCACGCGGCGATAGTCGCCGGCGTACTCACAGCGCCGCCTGAGTTGCCGATAGATTTCCGCACAGTCACCAAAGCCTGGGCTTATGTCGGGTACCTGGTGCCCTTTAGCCAAATGTATCGCACGGAAGTAGTCGTAGCATTCTTCTCTGTCAGCGTACTGTTCGTCTCGTATGACACTGCTGGCTGCGGCCTTTTCGTCTTCTGCGCTGGGACCGAGTGTGGCCCCCGACGTCACAGTCTCAGGAGCAATCTCCGCGCCCCAGAGCATGGCCCTTCGCAGGTCAGCCTTACCGAGGTCAGCCTATCGCGGCCTCCCGTACTTGTTCTTCCCTTTGCTCGGGTCTCCCGAAGTGCCGCCCCATATTCCCAGTGGCTTCGCGCCTCCGAGCCAGGCATCACACAACTCCGCCCGGTTCAGGTTCGTACCGAGCAGGTGAGCGTCCATAAGAAAAGCCCGCCGCAGTTTCGCCCTCTCAAGGTCCGCTCCCGTGAACTCGGCCCTTTACCGCATTGCCCCGAAGGAGCGAAGAATCCCATCAGTGGAGCGAATTTGGTTTGCGCACTGGTAGGTATGGGCCTGCTGGCAGCAGCGGCGTCGGCTGGAGAAGTAAGATATGGCATCGGCCAATGGCCGGAGCGCGGGCATGGAAATCACCGGGCGGTCTTGCGTGTCTCGGAGCCTGCGCAGGCAGTCTGCGCGCATATCGAGTGGCGCCGCCGCGACCGAAATCACGAAAAGAAAGCTGTCCTGGTTTTCGATGCCCAGGGCCAGCGCATCCAAAACGTAGTTTGCATCGAAGTGCGGCGTGAATATGGGGATAGTGTCTTTCAGCCCATCAGGGGGCCGGGTGAGTATCACGTCTTACCCGCGATCGTGTCCCGAGGCTCATGAAGCGACTCGTACAACACTTCCCAAAAGGTAAAAAGCCGTCGCGAGAGAACAACCGGGCAGGTCTGCTCCAGTAGTGCAACAGTGCAAACCGAGGGGGCTGGAGGCTGATAGGAGGTGCGGAAATGGTCGCTCTGGGCATGTTATGCGCAGCAGCGATTTGTGCCGTCGAAATCCCGTGGGACACCGCTGTTCTGGAATTAGACGACCGCGGCTGCGTCAGCACCCTGACCGACACTGCAACCGGCCAGAATCTTGCCTTCCCGGGCCAGGCTTTCTGCCGCATAGATACCGAACAGGGTACTCTGTTCCCTTCCGGGGTCGCTCGCAGGGGCGATTCGGTGCGCTTTGAGTTCCCCAGCGGGGCATCTTTGGTCTTCCGCGTGGTTACCGGCAAAGGCTTCTCTTACTGGCGCCTGGCTTCCCTGGACGGCGTGGATATGGACAAAGTGAGGGCTCTTGGCCTGGCTGCGGTGAAGGTGCGGCGGCTGGAGAAAAACTCGTGGGCTATGAACTGCACCTACGACGAGAATTTTGCTGTGGCGGTGATGTGCGCCGAGATAAATGTGGCCCCGCACCGGGCCGATGTGCCGGCCGAGGGCGATGCTCCCCCGGGCGTCGTGCTCGGTGTGGATACCGTGAAAAGGTATGGCCTCACGCCAGCAGCTTTCGGCATTATCGCCTGCCCGCGTAAGTACCTTGAAGCTACCATAGACGCCTTCGAGAAAGCCGCCGATTTACCTAACCCGCACCCCGGCGGCACCTGGTCGAAACTTTCACCGTTGGCCAGGCGCGACTATCTTTTCATCACCGGCTTCGGAGAGAAGGACGCCGATGACCTGATACGCTGGGCCAAGCGCGGCGATTTCCCAATGATTCTAATCGGTGGCGAAAGCTGGAGCGTCACCAGCGGGCATTACGAGATAAACACTAACCTGTTCCCTGGCGGCTTGGCGTCCCTGAAGCGCACTTTCCAGCGGCTGCGGGCGGCAGGCCTGCGGGTTGGCCTGCACTTTCTCGCAGCGGCGGTTTACGTAAACGACCCCTACGTCACACCAAAACCCGACCCGCGGCTTTTCAAGGACGCTTGGGCCGAGCTGGCCGAAGACATAGACGAGAAGGCCACCTTCATCCCCACTGCCGCGCCTCCTGAAGGATTTCCCACCGAGGACGGCGGCTACATGGGCAAGGGAATGTGCATCCAGATAGGCGACGAGCTTATCAACTATTCCGAGCTTCGCACGGAACCGCCCTACGGGTTTGCTGGCTGCTCGCGGGGCTACCACGGCACCACGCCGGCGGCCCATACCAGGGGTACACCAATCGCGCACCTCATGCGCTCTTATGGCTACTATCTTTACGACCTGGACAGTACCCTGGCCGATGAAGTAATAGACAACGCCTGCCGCGTCATCAACGCCGTCCGGGCCGATATGCTCTATTTCGATGGCTCCGAGCTGCTCCAGGGTGACCACTGGTATTACAATGCCAAGCTTCACGATGCTTATTATCGGCGCCTGGTCAACAAGGACACCTTCATTCAGGCTTCCAGCTACAGCCCCTATTCGTGGCATCTCATCTCGCGAATGGCTTCGGCAGATGGCCATGGAGACCTGAAGAAGTATCTCGACGAGCGCATTCCTTGGTTTCCGGATTACGCGACCAACCTCATGCCTCTGGACATCGGCTGGTACTACCTCTACGACCCGGAGACGAC
>JANZZA010000422.1 GCA_026419655.1 Armatimonadota bacterium
CGCGGATGTCCCGCTGGTTGACGAAGATTAGCAGGTCCCGGCGGAGACCCGTGGCCGAGAATACCCGCTCCCGCAAGGAAGGATAGACCTGACAGAGCCTTTCCAGCGCCTCGGCCACTGTAGCCGCCTCCACCTCTGTTGCGTCAGCGCCCTCGGCAAGTCGTCGAAGAGGACGGGCGAGCACAACCTTGACTGTCATTTGCCTGCCTCCCTGGGTTGCGCGGCTATATCACTGAGTGGTATAATCACCAAAACGCAAGGTGTCTTCCCACGGGTTCCCGGTTGCTCAGGATAGAGAAAAAAAACGTGCAAGACAAACTAGGTCGGGTAATATAACAATGTAATACAACGCGCACCCTGACACCCGGGTGGACTGGCTGGAATATTTGGGGGCAGCCCAGGGCGAGTGGCATAGGTGGGAGCTATGGGTGTGACTGGCGATGGAGCACGCTGGAAGAGACCATTGCGTGACGTCGCAGCGCACTGACGCGCTGTTTTGCGTGGCTACGTAGCATCAATGTTGCCAAGGAGCAGAAAGCAGCAGCAATGGCTGGAGGACCACCGCCCTGACGTCAGTAGTCGAGGTTTGGTTGACAACGTTCTGCGGGGAGCTGATGCAGATGACAGGCAACACAGTTTATCTCGACTGGGCAGCTAGCACACCTTTGCGCCCGGAAGCTCTCAAGGTGCTGCAGGCCGAGGCGCGCATTTTCGCCAACCCTTCCTCGCCACACACTCCTGGCCGCGAGGCAAGGGAAAGGCTTGAGGCGGCTCGCGCAAAGGTGGCCAGGGCACTCGGCGCGGAGCCAATCGAGATTTTCTTCACCGGCGGCGCGACTGAAAGCTGCAATATGGCCATAAAGGGCGCAATTTTCGCTGCCATCGCTGCCGGCCGGAAGAAACCCCACATTGTAACGTCAGCCTTCGAGCACCACGCAGTGCTGGAGCCGGTAGAATGGCTGCAGAAAATGGGTCTGGCTCGTGCCACCATTGTCGAGCCGGACACGGAGGGCATTGTGGCAGCGGAGCGGATTGTGGAGGCCGTGACACCGGACACGGTGCTGGTGAGCCTGATGCTGGTGAACAATGAGGTGGGTACCATCCAGCCGGTGGGAGAAGTGGCGCGGCTGCTGGGCGAAATAAACCGGTCCAGGGAGACGCCCGTGCTGCTGCACACGGATGCCACCCAGGGCGTGCCCTACGTGCTTACGACGGTGAGAGACCTTGGCGTTGACATGCTTAGCCTGTCGGGGCACAAATTCGGCGCGCCGAAGGGCGTGGGCGCCCTGTACAAGCGCAAGGGCGTGCGCATTCAGCCCCTCCTCCACGGCGGGTCTCATGAGCGCGGCCTGCGGGCAGGCACGGAAAACTTCCTCAGCATCTGCGCCATGGCTGAAGCCCTTGAAGCCACCGTAGCCGAGCGCCCGCAGGAAAAGACGAGACTGGAGAAATTGCGGGCCGGGTTTGAGAGTGAGCTTCTCGCGTCCATCCCCCGCACGGAGATAAACGGCCACCGCCAGCTACGCTCGCCCCACGTCAGCAACATCTACTTCGCCGACCTGGAGGCTGAAGCTCTGCTGGTCGCCCTTGACGTGGCGGGCATTGCGGTGACTTCTGGCTCGGCGTGCACGTCGGAGAAGCTGGGTTCTTCGCATGTGCTGATGAGCATGTTTCACGACCAGAAGCGTTCCGACGGATCTTTGCGGTTTTCTTTCGGCTGGGAGACAACTCAGGACCACGTGGACACGGCCCTGGAAGTCCTCAGTCGGTCCGTTGAAAAACTGCGCCTCATAGCCGGGAGGGTGTGATAAATGAGCCAACCGTACTCGCAAAAGGTTCTTGAGTACTTCCTGAACCCGCGCAACATAGGGGCTATGGAAAACCCGGACGCCTCAGCGACGGTAGCCAATCCCCAGTGCGGAGACGAAATGACCGTTTTCCTGCGCATAGGTCGGCGTGAAGACGGTGAAGAGT
>JANZZA010000592.1 GCA_026419655.1 Armatimonadota bacterium
TCCGCTCCGATCGGGCAGCTGCACCATGCAGCACATGCAGCACAACGTGGACTGCCAGGATTTGCGCCGCGTCCGCTGCTGAAACGGCCGGCGGCAGGAGAATAGAAGTTGCCCGCGAGAGGCAAAGGCTTATGACTTGCGTACCCCGGCTTCACGTGGGCTTGCGGCTTTCGCGGAACCCCCTTCGCAACCTCAGCAATCTCCGGTTGACTGCTGAAAAACGGCCATCTTTGGCCTGCCGACACAGAAAGTTGCTACGTCTGCGGTCCTGGCATCGGTCCTGCTTCGGAAGTTAAGATGCGCACAGCCGCAGCACAAGGGAGACCTTTAGAACAGGTCGCGTTAAGGGAGACAATCGTGAAAAAGGGCTGTCGCTGAGCACGCCGTCCGACATTTCTTTCTGGTCCAAATGGGTGGTCTGGTTGCAGTTTGGCCCTTGGCACCCCGGGACGTTTCACCTTGCCTTTTTCATCGCCTCGCGCAGGCGCTTTTCGGCCTCTGGCGACCAGTAGCCGCAGTCTAGGTTAATGAAGACTGACGTATAAGGCAGCGTCAGGTCGGTTTTGAGAACTAGCACGCGGAAAGTTTGGGCTGCCGTGTCCAGCAGCTTTATGATTTCCTCGTGCGGCAGCTCCTTGACTTCTCGGCTCCCCAGAAGCCCGGCCAGCTCTCGCCGATAGGCCTCGATGCCAGGCGCGTCCCTCTCCGGTACGAAGCGCAGCTCTTTGTCGCAGCAGATGACGGGCCGGACGTGCTTGGCCTTACCAAGCTCATCGAGGACGACCCGGACCAGGTCTAGCTGGTCGCCGCCGACGTAGATTGTCTCTATAGCCTCGCGGCTCTGGGCGGGATAGGCCGAGTCAACAACGCAAATCCAGTTGCGGTGGCCGTAAAGCGGAATCACTTCGCGCAGGCGGGCCAGCCAGCCGGGTACTGCCTCGGCTTCTGCCCCCGGGGCCCTTTGGGCGACTGCATGGCAACACGACAGACCTGCGGCGAGACTCACGGCTAACAATGTGGCGCCAACTAGTTGCCTGGCCTTTTCGCTTCCCATGTGGATTCCCCCTGGTGCCGGCGGCAGGTTTGGCTGCTCACCCCATCGCGACTCAGCGAGCTATTTCCTTCCTGGGTGTGTTTCCCCAGCGGCCTATCCTGTGCTGCTACACCGGCGACTGCTCTCATCAAGGGCATTAGCCATTGTCTTTCCGAATCCTGCCTTTGCTTTCTACGCAGTCGCTGCAGCTTGCGGCGATAAACAGGCTGCGATACGGGTATTATCGCCGTTTCCATACTCTCGCGGGAGCAGTGAAGAGATGTATTTCTGCCACTGCCAAGGAAATCTTGTGTGGCTGTTGCAAAACCTTCTTTTCGCGGGTGAGTCGCTCCCACGGGAGTATTCGGTTTTCTAAGGATTTTCCTCCTGATTGAAGCGGGTGGCGGAGGCGAGGAGGAGGGTGATGGCGCCGTGGGTGGTGCCTGGACTGCCACCGGCTCGCCGCAGAGCATCCCGAAACCCTCTCATCGCCGC
>JANZZA010000676.1 GCA_026419655.1 Armatimonadota bacterium
TGGAGTCGCGTCCCTCGACAAGCACCCGTGCCCCGGGCTGCAGTAAGATGTCGAAGCTCACGAGGACCTGCCCGTCGGTTATGTGCGGCTGGTAGAAAAAGTGCGGCTCCCAGATGTGTTCCAGGCCAGGGACGTCAGATAACTTGACCGCGTGCTTCCCGCCGGCCGCCTGCTCCGTGGAAACTCTTATCGAAGCCCCCTTCTCCTCGCCGCTTACGAAGCATCTTTCCGGCTGCTGGCCGGCTGCCGTGTTCTCAAAGTCGTCGTCAACGAATCTTGGCCTGGGCGGTGGTGACGGTGGTGGCAACTCAGTCCGGCGATGCACAATCAGCTTGGGTTCCTCCACCCAAGTTCGGGCGCCATAAAGTCCTGCGCGGCTCGCGTCTATCTGCCGAAAGCCCAGTCTCAGCGCCGGCGATTCGGGCCGCAAGCGAAAGTCGTATTCGTCAGCGTCCACAAACATAGGGTCCGCGACCACAGAGTGCTTGTCCAGACCCATCGCCTGCCATTCAGCGAAGCTGTATCGGAAGAAGGGAAAATCTGGCTGGCCTGTGTGCCAGTAGCAGTTGTAATCCCACTCGCCAAGCTGCTCGCCGGCGTCTATTCGCTGTCGGAGCGTATTTTCGGCATAGGGTATAAAGAGAACTCCCTGCGTCATGTAGATGATGTTTCGCACAAAGGTGTTGGGCCGCCGCTCCCAGTACGGCCACAGGGCGTATTCTGCGGAGAAGGCAAAGATGTTGTTGCGGATAACGTTCTCGTGGCCGCCATTGTTATACATAAGTCCCCCGCTGAGGGTGTTGTAGACAATGTTGTTTTCCACCAGGTAGCCGTTGGTGGTGGCGTCCAGGTAAATGCCCCAACCGATGGCGGAGTAAGGCCACACGTCGTGGAAAAGGTTGCCGCGGATGACAGACCCGGGGGACGTGCCGAGGGTATAGATGGCGCCGCCGTCGTTGAGCATGTGATTCATCACGTGATGGACGTGGTTGTACTCGATGACGTTATGGTGAGTGCGGTTGGGCGCATCGTCCCAGTTCCAGCCGATGGACATGCCGGAATAGTTAAAGTCGTGGATTTCGTTGTGAGCTATGACGTTGTGGGACGACTGGGCCACCCATACCCCCACGCCTGAAGCGTATACGTGCCCGCCGTCGTAGATATGATTGTTGTCCACGACATTGTGGCTGGACTCGGCCTCATCTTCGTTTGCGGGGTTAGCTTCGCCGATTCTCACTCCGCCCGTGCCCAGGTCGCGGATGCGGCAGCGGGCGATTTTGTTGTTCTTGCACCCTCGCCGCAGCCACATGCCATATTCCCCGACGTGGGCTATCTCGCAGTCCTCCCACACGCAGTGCCTGGCGCCGTCGGCCATAACGGCCGCGGGTATTGTTACTGCCGCCTGGGGATCGCTATGTCCTTGCGGCTCCAGTTCCCAGTCTGCATGGCAAAAGCTCAGGCCCCGAAAGGTGACATGTTCGACCCATAGGCCAAGGAAGGGGTCACCACGCAGTTCCACCAACCGCCTGAGCCGCGGCGCGATGACCTCGGCTTTGGTCATGTCTTCGCCCGCCATTGGATAGTAGCTAAGCACGCCACTCCGCCGGTCGAGGTACCACTCGCCAGGCGCATCCAGGGCCTCGCGCACGTTCTCGACATAATAGCGCTGGCCCGGCCCCCAGGATTCGAAGGGCCACCACGCCGGCCCAGTGAAATGCACGAGGTGATTCCCCTCGTCCAGCCGCGCGATGCGCAGCCGCGATACTTCCCAGGAATGGAATACCACCACATTGGCGTCCTCGATGTCCGGCCATGGCTTGATGTCCCCTGGCTGGTAGACAAAAGCCGTCCGGTCCTGAGGTGTTTCGGCGCCGGTGACCGGGTCAACGGCTGGCGGCCCCTTGCGCACTATAGTGAAATAGCCTTCGTTCGGCGTCCGCGCCCGCACGCGCCGCTGGCCGTTAACCCATAGCTGGTTGAAGTACCATTCGCCGCTTGCTACCTCTGGGAGGGTCACCTGCCATAACTCACCTGGTCCCTTCTTCCAGCCCGTTATGGCCGCACCGCCGCTGAAGATGGGCCGGGCCCCTGGGGCCGCTTCATAGACCACCGGCGCCTCCGCTGTGCCCGAATCTCGTGGCTCCAGCACAAACGGTTCGCTCAGACGGTATACGCCGTCTGCTATGATGACTCGCACGGGTTTTACGGCAGCATCGGCCGAAGCAGCCCGCAGCCGCCGAAGGGCGTCCTGCGCTCCGGCCAGGGATGCCAGCGGCCCGTCGCTGCCGTCGGGTTTTGGTTGCGCCAGCATGCCTGACCAGCCATCCCGGCCGTTGGGGGCCACGTACAAGGTAAACGGAGCCGCCTCCGCACCTACTGTTGCCGCGGCTAACATGAGCACCGTGCCTGGGAGAATAACTGCCATTGCTCAATTCCTCCTTATTGCCCCGGCCAGCCCCTATCGTAAGCAGATACGGAAAGAGCACGCTGCATTTTGCGGCCGCCGCCAAGGCCCACTGCCCGGAGCTTGCTGCCACGCTGTGCCCCTGGACGACCAAGTGGCAGGAAGCCTGTTTTGTGGCACGAAGGTTATCATGAAGCCAGCGGACTCGGCGATGGGATACCACGCCTGCGATGGAAGGTTCACGAGGAAATGGAAATAACCTGCCAGCGTGCCGCCGTCCCTCATTAAGCCGCGGGATAGTCACCTTGTCACGAGTGTCCGGTCGTGGCACGGCGTCTCCCGCTTGTGCGAATACCAGTTCCGCTGCCGCCGCTGAGCCTCAGAAGTGCCGTGGAGGGACCCTCGGTTTGAGTCACCACACCTGCAGGAGCATGGCGCGAAGGGAGCTTGTGCGCCCTCGAAGAAACTCAAGGAGGGCCCCCAGACTCCGGCGGGGGGTTGTGAATAATGGAAGAGCTACCGCTTAAAATTCTCTTGCTGGAAGGCGACGACAGCGACGCTTCCCTGTTGCAGAGTATACTGGCACAGGCAGAATCGGCACAGGTGGCGCTGGTACGCGCGAGTCGGGTTGCGCAAGCATTGGACCTGCTGGCCGGCGAACCCTTCGACGCTGCTCTCCTCGACCTATCTGTTCCAGATAGTGATGGTTTGGATACCTTCGTCAGGGTACATTCCGCCGCGCCCGATCTTCCCGTGGTCCTACTGACAGGACTGGACGACGAAGCCCTGGCCCTGAGGGCCGTCCAGGAGGGGGCGCAAGACTACCTCGTCAAGGGCCAGGTTAACGCCAGCCTGCTGCTGCGTTCGCTTCGTTACGCCATTGAGCGCCAGCGCACCACCTACTACCGCGCCCTGTTGACCGAGCGGGAGCGCTGCTTCGCGGCCGTCTCGGAGATGAGCGACGGTCTTGTGGTCTGTGGCAGAGACTGGTACATCGAGCACGCCAATCGCGCCGCCTGCCTGTTGCTCAACCTCGGAGACGACGCCGGCCGTGGCCGCTTCCTGGGAGAGGTGCTGGCGCCCTTTGCGCTGTCGGTGCCCTGGGAGGAACTTCAATCCGGCCGCGAGCCAAGTGTGGCCCTCGAAATCGCGCGGACCGGCACGGTGCCGCCTCTGTATCTTGATGCTCGCCTCTCGCGCCTTTTCGACGCTTCCGGAAATCTCACCAGTGCCGTTCTCCTGGTGCGCGACGTCACTGATGAACGCCTCGCGCGCAACGTCCAGGCCAACTTCTTCACCGCTGTCTCGCATAAGCTCCGCACGCCTCTGGCCATCCTCTTCGGCTACGTGCAACTGTGTAAGGTCCTTCCAGCCGATAAGATGGCCCGCGAATGGAGCCACATCCTTGCCGTCTGCGAAGCCGAGCTTCGCGAGTTAAGCGAAATGGTGCGCAACCTCCTGGATTTCAGGGCGTTGAGCTCCTGGCAACTGCCCCCTGCGGCCCGACACACTGACGTGGCTGCAGTCATTAACTCGGTGGCTGAAGAGGTACGGAACCGCTACCCAGGCCGCCGTCTGGAGCTGACCATCCAGGTTGCTCCGGATGCTGCCGAAGCCGAATGGTCTGAGGAACACCTGGGGTTTGTGCTGGAAAAGCTCCTCGACAACGCCGCCAAATTCGCCGACAAGGACCCGGTCTGCGTCCGGGTCACCGTTCGGCACGACCCCAACGGTGCTCTCCGTTTCTCCGTGGAAGACAACGGCCCCGGCATCCCCCACGAGTACTTTGACCGCATCTTCGAGGGCTTTGTCCAGGTTGAGGAGCGTGTGACGGGTCAGGTGCCGGGTCTCGGTCTGGGACTTTGCATGGCCCGCCAGGTCCTTGAGGCCTGCGGCGGCTCCATTTCCGTGGCTTCCACCCTCGGCCAGGGGAGCACCTTTACCTTTGTGCTGCCGCCCCTCCCGCCCGCCGAGACCTAAGTATTCGCCACAAGCCACTTGAGGACTTCCTCGGCTTCCTTCTCGCTGTTGGCCCAGCAATCATAAAAGACCATGTTGGGCTTAAGCTCGCGGTGATAAATCTTTATATCCTCGGCATTGCACGGCACCCAGACACTCTTGCCGCGTGCCTGAATGTCTTTGAGCAAGTCCATCCACTTTATGAAGGGTTCGTTGCGTGCTCCTGGGGTCCACTGAATGCAATCCAACCCTTTAATCGAGCAAATGTCAGCCAGGTGCACCAGGCACTCCGGGCCGTCGTAGTGATAAGTGCAGTGGCCCAGGTAGGCGGCTTCTTCCTCAAGCGCCGGCAGCGCCCAGCGCCGAAATTGCTCAGGCCCGATGAGGGCGGCGAAATCGCACTGAATCGTGTTTGTGCGCACAGGATGATATGCCGGCACCCAACCACATGTTCCAACGGTCCCCATCCGGGCGGCCTCATATATGCCCGCGTAAATCGGCACGAACAAGCCGCGCACGCTTTCCATTGCCCGGTCTATGACCTCGGGGTGGTCAATCAGGTCCATGCACAGCCGCTCACCGCCGCGCATAGCGAGGAGAGTGTCCATGTTGGAGTGTAGGTCAACATGGGCAATTATCATTTTGCCCTGAGCCGCGTCCGCCAACGCCCGGCAAAAGTCCAGCATCCGCCGCCACCAGTAGTTATTGGGGTCCAGGCGCAAGGGCAGAGCCTCATCCCAGTCATCTATGCACGGCAGGACCCAGTTAGTGCCAAAATCTTCCTCGGGGAAATGCAGTTCGGCGCCGAGCCAGGCGGCCACCTGGTCCGGCCCGAAACTGGGCGTATATGATGGGATGGCTTCGCCGCCCCAGTAGATACTGGCGGCCGATGCTATGACCTGCTCAACCACGGACCCGAAATCTTCCCGCGCTCCGGCCATGTACTTCGGGCCACGCACCGGCTCAACGCCCTCCCGTGGTGCCCGCACCGCGCACAGGGGCCGGTCAAAAATCTCCTGGTTCCAGAAAGCCAGCCAGCGTTTCTTTGCTTCCTCAAAATCCGGCTTGAACTCAAGCGAAGTTACGCAACCGCCCTGGGCCATTTCCAAACCTCCCGGCAAGTTGTTTTTCCCCTCCAGCCCACACGCAGTCACCCAAGACCTCTCTCCACGTTTTGCAGGCACAGGCCACCTCCTAGGGCACGGCCCTCGAAGACTCACAAACCTCCGAAAAACCCTTCTTTGGGGGAAACCCTTTCAAAGGGGTTGTCCCCCAAACCCCCTTCCCAAACTTTTTCCTCCTGTTCACGCCACCGAGGCCGCCTGCATAAATTGATAGCGCCGCACCATGCCCTTGCGGGTTTGGCGTCACCTACGGTCAGCCGCCCATGTCCACCACAGTCCAAGGAGGCGAAACCTCAACGTGCGTGGCCCCGATTTTGACTTCGCCCTTCCAAGCAGCCTCCGGCACAGCCAGCGCCCGCCGGACGGAGCCCCTGCGAAACACCTGGACGTGAAAAGGCTCTACCACATCTTTTGTGCCGTGCACGCCCAGAGCTGAAAGCCTGCGAACCACTTGCTGCACTGTCTTCGTCGTCCAGTCGGGCCACCCAGGGCGCGTTGTCAGCCGCGGGGGCGTGTCGGTCGGGCTTGGGTGCCGCCAGCACGCTCCCAGCAGCTTTGCCCCAACCGCGTCGCCGAAAACATAGGTAGGTGGCATCCTTAGTTGAGCCGGCAATGCCTCACCCGATTCATCCCGTCTGGCAAAGCGCCCGGAAGTTATAAGTTTCACTCCGTTTCTCGTGCAATGCGCCAACGCCCTCGCGGCGCCCCGTGGCAGGTAAGCACAGTCAGGGACTATTATTGCCCTATAGCGCCCAGCATGTATGCGCGGCAGCTCAGCCAGCGTATACACGTCCGTCGCCAATCCCATGCGCCGCAGCAACTTGTACCAGCCCATGAAATCACGCCAGTCGTTCGGCGGCTCAGGTAGAAAGGCGTAAAGCGGCATCCTCGGCATGACCAGCGCCACCGATACCTCTGGCCTCATGCCCTCAACGGCTTCCGCGGCCGCCATCACGGCCTCAGCCATTCGCCTCAGCGCAGGGATACCAAGGTCCGTGTAGTTGTATACCGGCGTCCCATACCAGCAGTAATAGAGTATGCCCGACGCACCGTGCTGCACGGCCGCCAGGGACGTGCGTGTGAGAAGCTCTTCTCCCGCGCCAACGCCCAGAGAAAAGTCCAGCAAGTCCACAGCCCACATCGGCTTGCCGCTCTTGCGCACCATATCAAAGGCCGCCGTCACCGAGTCGGCATCTCCCGCCGCCGAGGCCAGTTGCATACCGATCACGTCGTGGTGACGCTGGGCAGCCACCTTATCCACTTCGACCGCCATCTGCTGCACATAGTCCCACTCGAAGGGGTTCGCAAAGGACATAGTGGTGTAAGTGACCACCGGCCGCGAGGGATCGGCTGCCTTGATGCGGGCAGCAAACCATCCCATAAAATCTGCCAGCGCTGTCGCCCGAAAGTCCACCCAGTCCCAAACCATAGCCAGTGCCTTTGTGGGCCTGCCCTCCAGCTCTCTTCGCGGCGAATAAGCGATACATGCCGCTTGCGGTTTTTCCCATGCAGCTTTTACCGCTTCAGGCTCTCCGGCCGACCAGCTTATGAATTGCCACCCGCCCTGCGACGGGTCTAGCTCAGGATTTGCGCCAACCTCGTGGCCGTCGAGGCAGACCGTCAGCTCCCTAAAACACACTCGCCCGGCCCCGAGGAGCTTGGCCAGCGTCCAAGCCCTGGTAGCACCCGTCGGGGCCGCAGCCTCCACCGCTAAGCTCTTGCCAACGCCGTCCTCAGTCCACACCGGCGATGACGAAATGGCCACAAGCTGCGGGGCCTCATCGCGCAGCCAAGCTATCTCCAGCTTCACGCCGCCGGTCTTGCACTCCTTGAGGTCGAAGGTCGCCTCAAAACGCACTGTC
>JANZZA010000746.1 GCA_026419655.1 Armatimonadota bacterium
ATCCCTTCCGGCCCACTTCAGGCCCAGCACTGCGCGGTGGCAGTTTCCCTCCGGCAGGCCTTTTCCCTTCGTGCTGCTATCTTCGGACCTTTCCTTTGAGACCGTTGCAAAAGTTGGCGTCGGATGCTGCAGGGCAAAAAAGTATACAGGCCTGCGTGCTAGACTTTTTACCCGCGCTCGCCCCTGGGTGGCCAGAAGGTCCACTTTGCAATAGCCTCCTTTGGGTGACCGTTGCTGAAGACCCATAAACAGTTACGGGGGATCGCAGCAGGTAAGAGGCCTTTTGGGCAGACCTGAACGCTGTCTTGCCCAGAGCTAACCGGAAGTTGGATCTCGCAACAATCACTCTGGAGACTGTTGGAAAAGTTGTTTTCCCAGCCCCAGGCAGCATGGCAGGCAGGGTGTGCGCGCGCCGTTGTACCGTTTCTCTGATCCGGACAAGCTGAGAGCAGCCCTTTTAATGGTTCTCTTTTGGGATCCGTGTGCGGGCCAGGACCCGAAAGCGTTAGCGCCAAGGGGGAGCGGTACGGAGCTGGCGCCGGTCGCGGGCATAATATCCGCAATTTGGGCCTACCCAAGGGCGCATTCTGGCAGCAGCCCCAAAAATTCGAAAGCGGGATCTGGGCAACGGCCCTTTTCAAGAGGCAGCCCCTCGAAAACCGCTTTTGGTAGATGCTTTTGCGGCCCGGAGGAGGTGGTCCCGAAGCAAATCATTAAAGGTCCCAACAGTATAAGATGGTCGGCGCAGTTGCCTGGTGCGGCCAGCTTGCCGATAATCTTGTAAACTGGGTGGCGCACTGGAAGCCGCCGTGTTTAGTAAGACAATGGCCCAGGCTAAGCAAGCTGTGTTGAGACACGCGGGTTTGTTGCTGGTGGTGTCGGGTCCGTCGGGGGTCGGCAAGGGCACGCTGATTGCCGGCGTGCTCGCGCGGCACCCTGAGGTCCGCGTATCGGTTTCCTGCACGACGCGGGCGCCACGTCGTGGCGAGGTCAACGGACGTGACTACCATTTTGTGACCCTGGAGGAGTTTCAACGGCTGCGGGATGCAGGGGAGCTTCTGGAGTGGGCCCAGATACACGGCGACCTTTACTACGGCACACCGAGGAGGCCCGTGGAGGAAGCTCTCGCCCGCGGCGAGGATATGATCCTGGAGATTGATTACCAGGGCGCTCGGGCGGTGCGCACAATCCTGGGTGACCGCAGCGTACTTGTTTTCGTCGCACCGCCTACCTGGGGAACGCTGTTGGAGCGGCTGCAGATGCGCCATACCGAGCGGCCTGAAGAGGTCGCAGCCCGCCTTGAAAGCGCCGGCCGTGAAATAGCCAACATGGGGCTGTACGACTACGTCGTGGTCAATGACGACCTGCAGCGGGCCACCGATGAGCTGGAAGCAGTCCTTCTGGCTGAGCGTTGTACAGCCCGACGGTTTGACTGGCGAACCTTCCGCGACCGCCTGCTGGCAGACGCCGAGGCCGCTAGCTCAGGGGGGGGGCAAAACGCCATCGCTTAAGGGAAGACGCATAGTTGTCGGTGTGACTGGAAGCATCGCCGCCTATAAGGCCTGCGATTTCGTGAGCGCGCTGGTGCAGCGTGGGGCCGACGTGCGAGTGGTCATGACAGCAGCCGCTCGTGAACTAATCGGTCCAGCCAACTTCCGCTCTCTCACCGGTCATGACGTGGCCCTGGAGCTTTTCGAGCCTATAGTCGAGCCCGTCCACGTGTCTCTGGCCTGCTTTGGCGAGGTGCTGGCGGTGGTCCCGGCGACTGCCAATTTTCTCGCGAAGGCGGCCCACGGCATCGCCGACGACCTGCTGACGACGAATGTGCTGGCCTTCCGCGGACCTATTGTCGTGGCGCCGGCGATGAACTGGCGGATGTGGGCCAATGAAACCGTGCAGGAAAACGCAAACAAGCTGCGCCAGCGCGGAGTGATTATCGTCGAGCCAGAAGAGGGCTTTTTGGCGTGCGGGGAAAGTGGGCGCGGCCGTCTTGCGCGGCTGGAAACCTTGCTGGCTGCCGTACGCTATGCTTTGCGCCGGGCTGACATGCAG
>JANZZA010000060.1 GCA_026419655.1 Armatimonadota bacterium
TGGTCTCGTGGGCTCGGAGATGTGTATAAGAGACAGCGCCATGGGCGCTGCGTGCCTGGTCCGCCCAGCCTGGCCGCCCAGCGCGCACACAGGCAGCACACAGCCCCAGACGCGTCGCTATGAGCCGCGAGCTATTCCCACAGACCACGCAGCGCCCCATCGCTCACCGGCCCCGCATTCGTTACGGATAGCCCCAGCGGACGGCCACCATGGGCACCCCGCTGATTCTCACCTGGAGTAAACCCTTTGAAAAGGGTTCTTCCCGAGGCCCCCCTTTCCCAAACTTTCTCGTGCTGCTTCCACCACCCAGTGCGACACTTCTCGACGCACGGTCCACTCGGCCCCTTTTCCGGCCGCGACTCGCCAACCTCACGGCTCCTCTCCTTGGCCAAGCTCACGGCATTCAAAATGTCACTTGGAGCATCCAGAAAACTTCGCCGCGGGCGTGGTCTGAAAGAGGCCGAATGCCATAACCAATCTTGCCGTACTCGAAGGGGCGTACGGAAAGACCCACGAAGGGGCCACGGGTTGTCAAGCCGACGTCCACCGAGGCCTTCCCCGCCCCGCCAAGGCTTATGGGCTCGAACACTATTGCACCCATAAGCCCCGAGCGGCTGCCGCACAGCAAGCCGATGTCTACAGCGCTGGACGGCACCGAGGGCAGCTTATAAGGCCCAGGCGCCAGACCAAAGGCCACTTTTAAGTAGTCCACGGCAGCGCCAGTCAGGCGTCCAGAACAAATCGCGGCTGACCAGTGGCCACTGTCGAGCCACAAAAGCTGCGGCCTGCCAAGCTTCTCCCACGTCACCATCACGGCACTCTTCGGCACAATCACGTCGTGCCGGGCGCTTATCATTAGCAGCTTCAGGTCGTCGTTGTTGCCCGCAAACTCCGTCGCATCAACCACGCGAAACTTCTCGCGCAGCTCCTCCTCAGTCAGCCCGGCCTGCCGTAGCCGTCGCCACAACAAGAGCCGCACCAGGGGTGAGTCTTTGAATATGCGTATCGGGCAGGCAGCTCCCAGGATTGACACCGCGGCGTGCAACCGTGGCTCTACCTGGGTCGCTATCAGCCCCACCATTGCGCCCAGGCTGATGCCCACAAGCCCAATCCGCTGCCCGTCAATCTCCGGCCGCGACGTCAGCCAGTCCACCATGCACCGCACATCCACCACGGCTTGCACGACCGCGGCCACGGTGCGGTCCGGGTCGGGCGTGACCATAAGCTTACCGCTTTCCACGCCGGGCGGCGTGCGGTCAAGGTGGTAGGGCAGCGGTACCAGCACGGCCGCTATGCCCGCCCGGGCGAGAGTCCGGCACAGACGGACTGCCCTCTCGGCGTGGCGCACCTTCCACTCATGCAGCACCACCGTCGCCGGCACGGGACC
>JANZZA010000062.1 GCA_026419655.1 Armatimonadota bacterium
GTTCGCACGCGCGGAATTGTGGCTGCCGGCACCCGAAACAGCCCACGCGATTCACTGCGTCATCGAAAAGGCCAGGCAGGCCAAGGAAGAAAACCGGGAAATGGTTATTCTCTTCAACTTCAGCGGCCACGGCCTGCTCGATCTGGCCGGCTACGACCAGTACTTCTCAGGCACGCTGCAGGACCTGGAGATGCCGGAAGAAGACCTTCAGAGAGCCCTGGCAGAGCTGCCGAAGCCGGGCGGGCAGTAGCGCGTTGGCAGCCCTGGGCGCAACAAAGAATAGAGAAGCCAAAAACAAGTGCGGGGCCGCGGTGGTCACACCGCGGCCCCTGCTATTCGCCCCGTCACACTCCCAAACAACGCCGCCTGTGGAGAAACCCTATGGTGACTGTCGCAAGACCACCATTTCACAAGTCCGGTGCGCAAAAGCAGTGTGACTTACGGCACGCAAACCTGTGCCGCATACCAACTAGCAGCCACGTGGAGGTGAGTTTTGCAACTCTCGTCTACGAAAAGAGTTGCCTCCAAGGGCGCCTTCCTAAACTCTCTACCTCTGTTTCCCACCCCACTCGTTTCTTGCGGGAACCGCGCCACGACAGATACCCCTGGCGCTAACGCGACACCTTTGCGCGGCGCCGCCGACCACCCGCCGCTCCGTTAAGCACCCAGCCAGGCAGTATGTGCCGCGAGCAAGCTAAACTGCTTTCCGCTCCTGTCCTATGCGGAGTCGGCAGGGGCCTGGGCGACTACCAGCTTGGTGATTTCTCCGCTCCTAACAAGCACTTCGGTGCGGCGGAGTCTGTTGACTACGTCCTCCCTGGACAGAAGCTCTAGGATGTGGAAGAGAGAAGGGCCGATTGTTGTGCCAGTGACGGCGGCACGACAAGGATGAATGACCTCTGCGGCTTTGATGCCTCGGCTGTCAGCCAAGACGCGAGTGGCTGTCTCGATGGCCTCAGCGTGCCAGACTTCCAGCCTCTCGTAAGTCGCGGCCAAGGCTGCCAGGACATCCGCGACTTCTGGCTTGGAGAGCCACTTACTGACCGCCCGCTCTTCGTAGGAATACTCGTCGGTGAAGAAGTACCGCGCCCAGGTCACGAAGGT
>JANZZA010000160.1 GCA_026419655.1 Armatimonadota bacterium
GGCCGGGCCTTCCGTGAAGGCCAGACCCTCGTTAGCGACCAGGTAAGCCTTGACCCCGACCACGCCACCGAAATTGAGGAACAAACCAAGTACATCACGACTAACATGGTCACCGTGCCTCTCAAGACCGGCGATGCCAAACCCCTTGGCGTCATGCAGGTGCTTAACAAAGCGGAAGGGCGCTTTGACGAGGACGACGTGGCCATCCTGGAAATCCTTGCTCACCAGATTGCCTCGCGGTTGGAAAATGCCAGACTGCAACAGGAGGCGCGGCTGGCCGAAGTGGCCAAGTACGTGGGCCATGTCTGTCACGACCTGAAGAATCTCATGACGCCACTGCAAACGGGCGCGCAGACCCTCAACGAGATTGTGGCCACAGACGCTCAGCAGCTGGACGACCTGCTCCAGTCGGGCAAGCTAACGGAGGATATACGAGAACCAGTGGCCGCTGTCGCCGAAGATCTGCACTCCCTCGTGCCCGAAATCCTCCAGATGATGCTCGAAGGCTCCCTTGCCACTCAGCAGCGGATGGCCGAAATAGCTAATGCGGTCAAGGGCATGACCGTGCAGCCGGTTTTCGAGGAGGCGGACGTGGTGGAGGTCGCCGAGCGAGTGGTCAACCTCCTGAAAGTACAGGCTCAAGACCAGGGGGTAGAGCTGTCCCTGAAAAAGGACGGCTACATTCCTCATGCCGTGGTGGACAGCCGCCAGGTCTACAACGCTCTCTACAACCTGGTATTCAACGCCATCGAGGCGTGCGAGGGCCGCGGAGCCGTCACCGTCTCCATCTCGGCGCGGCCGCAAGGAGAGTTCCCCGAAGGTAACTATGTATGCATTCAGGTCGCCGATACCGGCAAGGGAATGCCAGAAGAGGTGCGCAGGAAGCTTTTCACCGACGAAGCCATAACAACAAAGGCCACCGGCACAGGCCTGGGCACGCGGATTGTGAAAAACGTCGTAGATGTGCACGGAGGCACCATTGAGGTAAATAGCCGTGAAGGCGAGGGCACAACTATTACCGTGAGGCTTCCGCTAAGGCGTTGAAAGACCGGGTAACTCTGCGGAGACGGCTCAGTTATCTCGGCCATCTCCTCCCTATGTGGGGGAGTGGGG
>JANZZA010000468.1 GCA_026419655.1 Armatimonadota bacterium
GCCACTCGCGAAAGGCAACAACGGCCGGCTCGCTGAAATCGTCTGAGGCGTCCTGCCAGGTGGCCCACATCTGCCACTCGGCCGTGTAGCCGGCGTAGAAAATGTAGCCCAGGATCCGGTCGGCGTATGGGGCCTCGCGCAAATGCTGGATAAGGCGCTTTAGGTCGGCGGCCATTTCTTCTTTCCAGCGCCGCGAGAAAAGCGACGACGGCCCGCGAGAGCCGTCAGAGTAAAGGCATAGCTCCTCGGGGTGCGTGCGCTGCCACCAAGCCGGAGCCACAACCCCTATGTGCGGTAGAAAGTAAGCGTCCGGGACGGCCTCAAGCACGGTCTCGAAGTACGAGTCAAAATAGCCGTAGTCATAAACCCCTGGCGCTACCTGGCCCAGGTTGCCGGCCGTGGAGGCGCCGAACCAGTCGGTGTAGATTTTCAGTCCTGCGCTGGCGGCTTCCTTATGAAGCTTGCCGGCTTCGCCCCCGTAGTGCAGGTAGGTGATAAGCGGGACGGGCTTACCGTTGATATACAGGGCCGGCTCGCCGCGGTAGCCGGCGACTTTGGCTTGAGCAGGCTTTACCTTGCCGACCATGGGATTCTTCACCGTTACCGGAGACTGCGCCCAACGCTCAGCGTCCAGCTCGAGGATTTGGGCGTCCACCACGTAGTTGCCACCGAAGCTGTACTGCGACACGAGGAAGGAATGCTGGAGAGCTATGCGCCCCCGCGACAGGTCAACGGTTTGCATGTGCGCCTGCACGGGAGTGCGGCCCTTGAGCAGCCGCAGAAGGACCGTCCCCTGGGCGAGGCCTGGCGGTGGGGTAGCAACACACTCAAAGTTCACCGAGACATGCTCTCCGGCGCGGACTTGTCTCGGAGCGCGCAGTCGGGGCTGACTGGCCGTGCCGCGCGGCTCTACCTCGACGCCGACGGGCCCGGTAGGCTCAGCCGTGAGCTGGACGCTGTCCACGATTATCCAGCGGTCTTCTTGGTTGCCTGGGTCTAACCGGAGGCTGATGATGCGCTTGTTCGGCCCGCCCCATTGCAGCCCCGCCGGGCCGCTGCCTTCATGCCACTGTGCCTGGCGCAAATCAGCCCGATAGGTGGCCCACCCGCGCTTGATGGGCAGCGTTGCTCCCAGGCCCCAGTGGCCGTCGGGGTCTTTGTAATAAACGTCGAGCACGTCGGCTTCCGCAGAGGAGTAAATCCTTGCCGTGAGGAAGTGAAGCTCCGAAACGTCCACGCCCTCCTTGGGCAGGCGCAGGTAGAAGTACGGGTCCCAAAGGCTCTGGCCGGAGAAGGTTCCTCCAGCCACGCGGCAAAGCTCGATGTTGGTGGCGTCCGTTACTTCGGTCGGGTTTTCCAGTTCGAAGTTCAGCCCGCCAGCCAGCGATGAGATGACAGAGGCTGCCAAGTACGCTATAGGCGTCATCAGTCCGTGTTCTCCTTGGCCCGAGTTTTCGTGTTTCTACTTCGCGCGGCCGACGGTCTACCCTGCACCAGGTTTGCCTCCTGGCAGTCGTGTCGAGCCTCTGGTGGGGCTGCTCGCAGCTCGCTAACAGGCGGCATCCAAAGGGCATGGCGTGTGTGGTTGAAGCAGCCCGAAAAAGTTTGGGAAGAGGGGTTGGGGGACAACCCTTTTCAAAGGAGACTGTTGCAAAAGTCGTTTTCCCGGCCGCCGAACGGGGTCGCAGGTGAAAGGTTGGAGCCGCAGCGTTGTACACTTTCTTGACTGTGTATAAGCCAACGCCAGCTTTTGCAACAGTCTCCAAAGGGTTTCTGCCAGAACTACACCCAGCAGGGGGAACCCCGTTTGGGCACATTTTTTCGCCTTGCCCGACTGCAGGTTGCCTTCTCACCGTACAGCTCCTACCCTAGACAGGCTCCACGGCTTGCGGTGGGCAGGAAAAAATAGGATTCCCCCTCCACCCCCTCCCCGTAAATGCCTGTGCTCCCTGGCGGGAAGGCACGGCCACCGGCGCCTGCGGAGAAGCAGGTAACTGGCGCTGGCTGTGGTGCGTGTCTTTTTCTGGCTGCGAGGATTTTCGGACGCGCGGGATGGCACCTGCGAGAGGTCCCGGTGCTACGACGCATCGCGCCCGAAACGGAGACCAGACGGGGCGGCTTACCAGGGCGCCCGAAAATCCGGCCCGCCAACAGTGCAAAAAGTTTGGTAAGGGGGCCCTGGGGGACAACCCTTTCAAATGGTTTCCCCCAGACACAGGGCTTTGACGGCTGGGTCTTGTGCGTGTCCGCTGCGCTGGTGGCAATGCTATGGCTGGCCGGTGAGTTGTTCCCAGGTCCCGACGGCCCGAGTCTTAGCGTCAGGGGCGATGCGACGAATCAAGTTGGTGAGAACTTCCTTGGGGCCGAGTTCGATAAACCCTTCTATACCATCGGCCACCATGCGCTCGACGGAGGTTTGCCAGAGCACTGACCCGGTAAGCTGGCGCAGGGCGCAGTCCCGGAGCTCTTCGGCAGCCGTATGGGGTGCCGCGTCTGCATTGCAGTAGACCGGTATTCTGGCGTCGGAAAAGGGCACAGTTGCCAGATATTCGGCATAGTCATGCGCGAGCGGCTCCATGAGAGGCGAGTGGAAGGCGCCGGAGACCTTCAGGGGGATGACAGTTCTTGCTCCGGCGGCCTTTGCGCCCTCGGAGGCGGCCACAACGGCTTCCGGGTCGCCGGAGATGACGAGCTGGCCGGGGCAGTTGTAGTTGGCAATGACCACGGTGCCTTCGGTTACGCTGGCCAGTGCCTGGGTTAGGGCGTCAGCGTCCAGGCCTATGACGGCGGCCATGGTGCCTGGGCGGACTTCGCCTGCCCGGGCCATTAGCTCTCCCCGCACGCGCACCAGGCGTATAGCATCTTCCGGCGACAAAGCCCCGGCGGCCACGTAGGCCGAATATTCACCGAGACTGTGCCCGGCCACAGCCTGGGGGAGCGGACAATCTCCGCGTTCCTTCCATGCGGCCAGGACAGCCAAAGAGTGGGCAAGGATCGCAGGCTGAGTGTTTTGGGTGGCGCTGAGGGCGTCCTCAGGTCCCTCGAACATTACCGAGAGGAGCGCAAAGCCTACGACTTCCTGCAGCCTTTCGAGAATTTCGCGGGCAGCCGCCGAGTTTTCGTATAGATCGCGGCCCATGCCCACATACTGGCTACCTTGACCTGGGAAAACGAAGGCCACCTTCCCTGCCATGCAAAGCACCCCCGCCGGTCGGGAACGTAACGCGTGCAAATTTGGCTACTTAGCTTGCAGGCCCAGGCATCCTCGCCCGTCACACCCGTACGACTACCCAAAGTATGCTTTTCCTACCGCCGGGAACGGGCGCCGGTATGTTGAACGACTTTTTCTGGGGGACACCCTTTGAAAAGGGTTCTCCCCCAGACCCCCTTCCCAAACTTTCTAGTACTGTCCCCACCACACATGCCGAATCGTGTGTCAGTCGGATAAAGAGTCCATCGCGGTTTGGTAGATACGTTATCAGGAGAGGGCTTTTCTCAAGCTTTCAGTAAGGGCA
>JANZZA010000203.1 GCA_026419655.1 Armatimonadota bacterium
CCCTGGCGTACTTCAGCCACTGCGCGGGCCGTCGCCACCAGCTCGTTTGGCTCGTCAACTATTTCCACTGCCCGCGCGTCTACGCCTTCCTTTTCGCAGAGTTCTGCGATTCGTCGCGCGTCGCCAAACAGAACCGGCGCGGCGAGACCTCGGTCCATGGCCGCCTTCACCCCGCCCAAGCACACGTCGCTATTCGCCGCAGCCACTGCCACCCGCTGAACCGGCACATCTGCCACAGCCTCGAGCAGCTCAGAAAAATTAGTTATCGCCATTGGCTTTCGGCTCCTGAGGGCTATCGGCAAGCCCCGTTATCTCACTGCCCGGCCCCCCAATCTCCAGCACACGCTGAGCAACTGCGCGCAACACGTCGTCGGGCGTCGAAGCGCCTGCCGTGATGCCCACGACCTTCGCTTCCACGAACCACTCAGGCCGCAATTCATCAGCCACTTCTACATGGTGCGTCCGGGTTCCTGCAGCCGCGCAAATCTCAGCCAGCCGGCGCGTATTAGCCGAATGATAGCCCCCAACCACTATCATGACGTCCACCGCCTTAGCCAGCTCGGCGGAAGCTTGCTGGCGCTGCGTGGTGGCGTCGCAGATAGTGTTGGCAACACGAAGCTCCTGGACGCGAGGCAGGATGGCCGCAACCAGGGCCAGCAGATTGTCTCGGCGCTGGGTCGTCTGACAAACAACAGCTACTCGCGGGGAAAGCTCCAGCCCGTCAATGTCCTCTGGCCGTGAAACAATAACAGCCGCGCCGTCAGTCTGCTGGACGATGCCCTGGGCTTCGGGGTGCTCCCGATCGCCAAGTACCAGAACCTGGTACCCTTCCTGGTGAAAGCGACGGGCGGCATCATGAGCACGGGTCACAAAGGGACATGTGGCATCAATGACCTCCACGCCGCGCGTGCGCAACTGCTGGTAGATGTCGCGCCCGGCCCCATGGGTGCGAATCATGACCCTGGCGCCTTCAGGAACATAAGCCGGGCCCTCGACGGGGGTGAGACCTTGACAGCGAAGGTTTTCGACGGCCTGACGGTTGTGGATTAGGGGGCCAAGGCTATAGACAGGTCGGCCCTCGGCCACGGCGCGCCGCGCCATCTCGATGGCGCGGCGCACGCCAAAACAAAAACCCGCGTGGGGAGCCACTACAATCTTCATAGCTCACTCAGGCTTATTCTGGGTGCCGAAAAGCTTGCCTTGACGTCACTTACATACACCCGAAGTGCTGGACGCCTCTGTTCCAAATAAAACCCATTGAACAGGGTCATTCCCCAGCCTAATCCTTCCAAACCCGGGCATGCTGCCGGTGCCGCACACTCCACCCCACGGTCAACTCGGCGTCCAATGCACTGTCTTTACGCGCCACGGAACTCTGAACCTGCCGACGGATATGTCAACCCCGGCGAGAAACAACGAGCTCGGCCAGGCCAGCCCAGATGTCCCCATATGCCGGCAGGCCCCTTGCCCCCGCCCGCACCTCTGCCGCCAGATCTTGCGCCCGCCGCCGGGTTTCCTCAAGCCCAAAGACGGCTGGATAGGTTTGCTTACTCGCAGCCTGATCGGCCCCCACAGGCTTGCCGGTTAGCTCACTGTCCCCCACCACGTCCAGCAGGTCATCGGTAATCTGGAAAAGTAGCCCTAAAGCCCGCGCGCAGGCCGTGAGGGTGGAAATATGGTCATCAGGCGCCTGGGCAAGTATAGCCCCAGCCCGCGCCGCCGCTGTGATGAGGGAGGCTGTCTTGTGCAGATGAATAAACTCCAGCAGGTCGGCATCAGGAGGTTGCCTTTCGCCCTCAAGGTCGGCCAGCTCCCCGGCAATGACGTCGTGCACCGCTGCTGCAAATTCGGCAAGGACAGGCACTACCACACTCGGAGGCGTGGCTGGCTGGCTGGCCTGGTCGGCGAGAGCAGCAAAAGCTGCCACGATGAGTGAATCGCCTGCCAGCACCGCCGTCGCCTCGCCGAAAGCCACGTGGCAGCTCGGCCGCCCACGCCGTAACTGGGAGTCATCCAGTGCGGGAAGGTCGTCGTGGATCAGAGTGGCGACGTGCAGTAGCTCGAAGGCACATGCCGTCGGCGTCACAAGCTCCGGGTCCAGGCCGAAAGTCTCTGCTCCCAGGCGCACAAGCATAGGCCGCAGCCGCTTGCCGCCAGCGAGAGAATAGGCTACTGCCTCTCCCAGACGCCGGGCCACGCCCTCCGCGGGCGGCACATAGCGCGGCATGGCCATCTGTACGGCAGCGGCTGCCTCGGCGAGGCGCTGGTTTATTTCTGCGAGTGCTCCGTGGCCTGGACTGGTTGACAAGCTCCACAACCCCCGGTGCATTTGAGCACGCGCTCGTCATAACTCGGCTGAATGGTACCTCCCGGCGGCACGATAAGAAAATCTTCATCAGACCAGTCGCCGCTTACCATGGCCTCAAACAACCGCATGTCACCGTCAATTTCGTCGTATTCCCAGCCACGCTCAGCAGCAATCTGGCGAACTTGCTCTGCATCCTCGTGGGTGGGATAAATGGGCATGCGGATGAGACAGGCCTTGCTGTAGTTCTGTACCCACTGGCCCTGGATTTCCATTAGGTAGCGAGCGTTATCCTCACCGTAGCGAGAAACCAAGTCCTGATAGGTCTGGTCCATCAGGCCACCGCCCTGATGGGCAGGTTGAGGTATCTGGTCGGCCCCGCGCTCCAGCCAGCCCTTGGTGTAATAATACGTCCCTGGCTGCTGGCTGAAGATGTCAGCATACCGGGCGCGGGATCCAAGGAACATCGTGATGCAATCGTGCATCAGGGGAATGACTACAGGAAGCTCGCCTGCCTGCAACCCTGCCGTGCCGTTGCTGCAAAGTCCATAGCCAAGCACCACCACGTCCGCCCTGGTCGCGTCAACCTCAGCCAGCCGGGTACGAAGCTCTGCGCGAAGCACGTCGGGGTTGTCGTGAAGCCCCTTGCGGATGAACACCGGGAAGCAAGGATGCGGTGCCCGCGCGACCGCATGGCAAATCTCACGAAGCATAATCTCACAAGCAATGATGTGGATTCTCACGGCTCACCTCGAGGCAAAGATTTTAGACACCACAGTTACCTGCGGGCCTCTTCGGGTGCTTCTGGAGGAGTCGGACGGGTACCCACAAGCACCTTTCGCGGCCGGGGCTGCTTGATCACTCTCTCAGCGAGCACCTGTGCTTTCACCCGACGGTCGTTCTCATAAGTTGCCTTCAGGGTCACCAGCTTCTCCCCCGGCTCCCCCTCGTCTAGCACTCTGCGCTCTCCGTCGGGCAGAGCCGAAGTGTGCTCCACTTGCTCGGGCGGCGGAATAGGCTTGCGGTCGGTCTCCTCGCGAACGGTAACGACGGTCAACGCTGGCTTTGAGGTGCGGACAAGGATTTTTTGCCCTGCGCGCAAGTTCCGGCCTCGCAAGCCAGGATTCAGCGCCCAAAGGTCGGCCAGTTTCATACCATAGCGGGCAGCGATCTTCGCGGGCGTGTCGCCAGCGCGGACGGTGTGATACTGTTGAGTACCTGCGCCAAGCAACCTGTCCACGGCCTTAGCAGGCTCCCGGCACAGCTCGTCGCTGGCAACAACAGCATGGACGAGCCGCACGGTCTGCCGAAACCGCGGCGGGGCGAGCAGAGCAGCCCCATTTGGAGCAAACCGCGCCTTAGCCATCTCCAGAACCTGGCGCGCGTCCGCTTCGGTGGGCACAGCCAGCATCACCTTGCCATCTACTTCGATGCCAAAGGCCTCAATCTGCACGTGGACTTTATCCCGCAGCAGTTCAATGGCCTGTTCTGCAGACACCACCTGGGGCCTGACTACTTCCCATCGTTCCTTGATGGCTGCCGGGTTCTTTAAATCACCGAGGGCTTCCTGAATGAGACCCTTGCGGACGCGCTCTGCCGTCGCTTCATTGGGGACATAACAGGCGAGCTTGCCGTCCACCATTAGGGCACGCACTGGCCGACCACATCCGCCAACCCGCATGGCCGCCAGTAGCACCAGGAGCACCACCACGCACAGCAAGACCACAGCCCTGAGGAACCGCACCTCAGCCTGCAGGGCCCCCACGGCCACCACGTCCCGGCCGGTCTCCGCAATCCTAGCCTGCCCAGACCCGTACTCGCTCACAGTCGGCACCCTGCCAGGCCAAGTCCGCCGCTAGGGCGTGCCCCCCGGCTGCCCAACGCCCTTTACCCCTGCGCAGCCGCCCTGGCAGCCATGTGCTGCTGCAAGACCTCCACGGCCTTCTTCTTCTGCACTTCGTGCCATTCGGTGTAGCTGCCTTGTTTTTCAGGGTCAGGCTCCGGGAACTCAACATCGGGCTTGACTCCCCGTTTACCCTCTGCCCACTGCTGGCTGATGTCGCGCTTCTTGGGCGTCAGGTACACAGCCGTAGTCAGCACCAGAGAAGAACCGTCGTTCAGCTCGATGACGGTCTGCACGCCTGCTTTGCCAAAGCTATGCTGACCGCAGACCACCGCCCGACCAGTATCCTGGAGCAAGCCGGCAAGAATCTCTGAAGCGGAAGCCGAGCCGCCGTCAATCAAGCAAACGATCGGCAGGTCAGCGGGCACGATGGCATCACCGCGGGCCATGATGGGCTCAGGTTCCGCACCTCGCTCGCGTATCCACACCAGGGGCCCCTTGGCAACGAACATATTGCCTATCTCAATGGCCACATCGAGAATGCCTCCGGGGTCCAGAGACAGGTCGAGCAAAAGGCCCTTCATGCCCCTAGCCTTGAGATCTTCGATGGCCTGGCGCATCTTTGCCGGTGCCTGGCGGTTGAAATTCCGCAGCCATATATAGCCGATGTTGCCAGGTAGCATCTCGTACTCCACGACCGGTATCTCCACGTCTCCGCGGACTATCTCTACATCTAAAGGATCCCGCTGGCCTTTGCGCCGTACTGTCAGCTTGACCTTCGTACCAGCCGCCCCACGTATCATGGACACCACACGCGACAGTGGCATTCCTTCAACCGACTTGCCGTCCACGGCTAATATCTCGTCCTGGGGCCGCAGGGCCGTCTTCGATGCCGGCCCCTCGGGCAAGATGGAGCTGATGACTATCTTCCACTCGTCAGTTTCAGCATCCTTATACCGGTCGAGGACTGCCCCTATGCCCGAAAAGTGCCCCTCGCTCTCTGACTGGAATTCCTTGTATTCTTCAGGCGTCATGAAGCGCGAATATGGGTCGTCAAGGGCTTCCAACATGCCCCGGATAGCCCCGTAGGTGAGCTTGGTGTCGTCTTCGATGGGGTAGACGAAATTCCGCTTGATCTTGTCGCGGACTTCCCAGAAGGTGGCCAATGGCTTCAAATCGGCTGGCGCTGTCACGTCTCCGGCGCGTTCTGTACGAACGGTGCCGGGAGACATTTCGGCCATGCTCAGAGGATTAAAGCTGGTGAGCAAGGTGAAGCCCCGGCCGAACAGCGCCCCCACAACGAAAACACTGAATAACGCTGCAGCCCAAAGACCCATGCGCATTCGGTTGCTGTGCACGCTCATAGTCACCTGCCCAAAAATATCAGAAGCTTAGTGGATTGACCGGCGCGCCGTACCTGCGGACCTCGAAGTGCAGATGTGGCCCCGTCGAAAGCCCGGTGCTCCCCACGGCCCCGATAACTTCTCCGCGGGATACAACCTGCCCCTCTCCGACGGCTATACCCGAAAGATGCGCATATAGCGTCGCCACGCCGCTGCCATGGTCTATGATAACACATTTTCCGTACCCACCCCTCCACCCGGCAAAAACAACCATGCCCTTGTCGGCTGCCCTCACCGGCGCTCCGTAGGGCGCGTGCATGTCTACTCCCGTATGCATGCGGTAATAATGCAGGATAGGATGGAAACGCATCCCAAAGCCGCTAACCACCGGACCGGATACTGGTCTGAGCAGGCTCCCCGACCAAGCTCCGGCGTAACGTCTGCCACCGGTCCCGCGTTGCAGAGCCGCAAGCATAGCTTCAATGCGCCGCGACTCTGCTTCCATTTCCGCCAGTTCCTGCTCGAGCCGCTGGCGGTCGGCAAGAATGGCTTGCAGGGCACGCTCGGTGCGGCGCTCCTGGGCTGCGACCTGTGCTGCTTGGTAATGCACCTCCGCCTGGTGGGCGGCCTGGCGAGCCTCTAACTGGCGAAGCTCCGCGTGGCGAGCCTCTAACTGTTTCTCCAGGGCGACCAGTTCACGCAGCAATTTCTGGTCCTGCTCAGCCACCAACGACACAAAGCGCGCCCGATTCGCCATCTCCTCGAAACTCGACACGTTAAGCACGACCGCCAGAGGCGTGGGCGCGTTAGACCGATACAGGGCGAGAATCCGCTCGCTGAAAGCGCGGCGATGGCGAACCAGTTTATCCTCGGTGACCTCGAGCCTGCGGCGCACAACCTCCAGTTGCTTGCGCGTGTGACGCAACTGGGCCCGGGCCTTTCGTAGGCGTGCTCGCGCCTGCTCCAGGGCCTGCTGTGCAGCCGCCAGCTCGCTTTGGGTCTCCCGTTGCTCCCTCTTCACTTCACGTAGCTGGCGCTGGATAGCTGCCCGGTTAGCCCTGATGTCGCGAAGCTTGCGCCACAAGGACGAGCGGGCGTGGGCCGACGCAATTACCCCCACCAAGGCCACCCCTACCAGCACCACCGCGAGGCCTCTGCGGAGCATCGCCTAGACCTCCCTCAGATACTCTTGCGTGGCCAGGATACTGCCTGCCACCCCAAACACCAAACCAGCCCCAATGACCACCAAGGCCAATAGCGCCAATTGTGCAGAGCCGAACACCAGATTA
>JANZZA010000471.1 GCA_026419655.1 Armatimonadota bacterium
TGCCCTTACTGAAAGCTTGAGAAAAGCCCTCTCCTGATAACGTATCTACCAAACCGCGATGGACTCTTTATCCGACTGACACACGATTCGGCATGTGTGGTGGGGACAGTACTAGAAAGTTTGGGAAGGGGGTCTGGGGGACAACCCTTTTCAAAGGGTTTCCCCCAGAGAGGGTTTATCTTGCGCGGGGCATGTGTCAGTGAGCAGGCGAAAGCGGGCTGATATTGCCGACAACCTGCGGGACGAATAAGTTTGTCATTTACGACCGGGCAGAGGATGGTGAAAGCATTGAAATTGTCTCAGCTTGCTATCAACTCGGTTTCGACCAGGCAGTCCAGCGTTGAGGAGGCCCTGGCCGCCTATAGCGCCGCCGGCTTCCGCAATGTGGAGTTCGTCATCCCGCAAATAAAGCAGTTCCTCGCCGAGGGCCACAGCCTTGACGACTTAGCAAGGCTGCTGGACAGATACGGGCTTCGTTGCATTGGCGGCTTCGAGACCGTGCTGGAGGCCTTTTCGCCGCCGGAACAACGCGCGACGAACCATACCCTTGTCGTCGAAAATGCGCGGCTGCTTGGAGCTCTTGGCGGGACAGCGCTGGTCGTGGGCACCGACGGACCGCCCAA
Organism: Armatimonadota bacterium; assembly: GCA_026419655.1. Lineage (GTDB taxonomy): Bacteria > Armatimonadota > Zipacnadia > Zipacnadales > FEN-943 > JANZZA01. The sequence continues at coordinate 624 of JANZZA010000471.1, forward strand.
CCCTGGCGCCGTGCCTGATGTCCTTGGCGTGCTGGCGGAGACCTTTGCGCACGTGGCCGCCCAAATCCTCGACACCGGCGTGACTTTGTGCATTGAATTCAACTGGTCGCCTGTGGTGAAGTCGGTGCGCACGGCCGTGGAGATAGCCCGCCGCAGCGGTGCGCCCAATGTTGGCGTCCTCTTCGATGCCGCCCATTACCACTGCACGCCCAGCAAATTCGAGCACCTCACCGCCGAAAGCGTTCCCTTCATCCGCCACGTCCATGTAGACGACATGCGCGACAAGCCCGGCGAGCTTTCCGATTGCAATTCCGACCGCGTCCTGCCAGGCCAGGGTTGCCTGGACCTTCGCGCCCTCTTCGGCCAGCTCGACCGCCACGGCTACAGCGGCTACTACTCGATTGAGCTGTTCAACGACGAACTCTGGGCGATGCCGGCCGCGGAAGCAGCCCGGCTGATGTATAAGAGCCTTTTGCCGTACTGCGAAGACGCGGTGTAATAGGTGTCTGTGCTGGTGTGGTGCGTGTGGCGGAAATAGCCCGAAAAAGTTTGGGAAGGGGGCCTGGGGGAGAACCCTTTTCAAAGGGTTTCCCCCAGAAAAAGCTGCCTTTCGCATCCCTGGCGCTATCACGGACAGGAAGAAGCCAGGTCCGGGCATCAAGCAGTGGAGTCATTTCGGCGAGGCCACAGGCAGTATGCCTTGGCGCAAGTACTGGCTCGGAGCCGGTGAGATATGTCGGACGACGTATGCACAATGTGCGAGACCATTGCCCGGGCGGCTGCGGACTGGGCCGACCGGCCGGCGGTGATAAGTGACGGCCGCCTGTGGACGTATGCCGACGTGGCCGAGGCAAGTGGGCGCTTGGCCGCCTGGCTGAAAGACAAATGCGGCGTCGGGCCGGACACGCGCGTGGCAATCGCCATGCGCAACCGGGCGGAGATCGTCGTTGCTTACTGCGCGGCAATCAGCCTCGGCGCCACAGTCCTGCCGGTGAATTACAGACTTGGCGATGAGGCCCTGGCTCACGTCCTCCGCGAGGGGGGACCGGCCTGTCTGGTGGCCGATGAGGCCCCCGACGCGTCCCTGATTGCCGAGGCCAGAGAGCTTGGCGTGACGGTCCTGGGCGTCGGCGCGGCGCCTGAGTGGGACGAGCGGTGGGACCAGGCACTTGCACAAGCGCTACGGCCCCATGTTAGCGCCGACGTAAATCCCGATGCCCCTGCGGTGATACTGTACACCTCCGGCACCACGGGCCTGCCTAAGGGGGCCGTCATGCCCCACCGCGCCCTGGTTTTCAATATCCGCACAGCCATCGCCGGCCACGGCCTCCGCCCGGATGACGTACACCTTCTCGCCATCCCTTATTTTGTCCCGACAGCCTGCTACACGCTGGTGAATCTTGCTGCCTATCAGGGAGCGGCCCTCGTCATGGCCCCCGACGCGGAAATGAGCACTGTGGTGCCGCTCATAGAGCGCTGGCGCTGCACGACCTTCTTCGGCGTGCCGACGATGTTTTTCTTCCTGACGGCCTATCCGCGCCTGGCCGAGCACGATTTGCGCAGCCTGCGCCTGATTGCCTATTCGGGCTCGCCCATGCCCGTGCGCACCATCCGCCGCCTGCGCGAGCTTTTCCCCGGCGTGCTCACCCACAACTTCTTCGGCCTCACGGAAACTATCGCCATGACCCACGTTTTGCCCAGCGCTGATGCCGACGTACGCCCGGAAAGCATTGGCAAGCTGCTGCCGGGCATTGCGGCGCGTATCGTGGGCGAGGACGGCCAGGAGCTGCCGCCCGGCCAGGTCGGGGAGCTTGTCTTCCGCCGTGACGTGATAATCCCTGAATACTGGCGCCGGCCCGGCCTGCTTGAGGAGAGCATCCGCGAGGGCTGGTTCCACACCGGCGACCTGGCATCGGTGGACGAGGAGGGCTATTTTTACGTCCACGGGCGCAGCAAAGACCTCATCATCGTCGCCGGCCAGAATGTCTACGCCCTCGAGGTCGAGCAGGTCATCATGAGGCTGGAATCGGTGCGGGAGGTGGCGGTGGTGGGAGTGCCGGCGACTGGTTCGCGGCGCCTCTGGGAGAGCTAATCAAGGCCGTGGTCGTGCCCCATCCGGGCGAGACTTTGACCGAGCGTGACGTCAAGCGCCATTGCGCCCAGCATCTTCCAAGCTACAAAGTCCCCCAGATTGTCGAATTTGCTGACTCCCTTCCCCTGTCTCTTATACACATCTGACGCTGCCGACGAGCG
>JANZZA010000216.1 GCA_026419655.1 Armatimonadota bacterium
CACGCTGCTCGGTCAAAGCGCCGCAGAAACTCGTCCCGTAGCCATTCCAGAGACACCCGACCGGGGCCGCCTTTTCGGTCTGCAGCCACAAGGGTGGCCCGGATCGCGCCATGAAGCGCATGTATCGCACCCAGGGCCCGACGCTGCTCTGCTGGTGCGAAGAGCGACAGGACGAACTTGCGCGGGCAAAGAGAGTAATCGGTGAGATTACCGGCAGTGAAAGTACGGTCCAGGGTCGTGCGCAATTGCTCGACCCAGCGCTTCTCGTCTCCTTGCTGGCCGTCTGACCTAGTCACGTCCCTAAGAGTATGGGTGACACCGACCCAGTTCGCAAGCCCTCCCTGCTCGTTGGGGTTGTTGAGCCGCCCGAGGATTTGGCTTCGGGCCGGCTCCAAGCTGGACTGAAGACTCCAAATAGTGGCCTTTTCTGAGGGGACTGTCGGGAAAGCCAGTGTTGGCTTATCTGAAATAAGGGAAGTGTACAGCGCTGTGCGTCCGACCTTTTACCTGGGGCCGCGTCTGGGGGGCCGGCAAAGCGACTTTTCCAACAGTATCCTGGAAGACGCCCTTTAGAAGAGATCGTTGCCGATGCCTAATCGCAAACTTTTTCTTTCTAGCGCGACCACTTAACGCCCGCTAACGCGCTGGCAGCCTTGCCCATTGCTGTGTTGGCTGGCAGCCGACTGACAGGTGTGGCCGTGTCTACGGTTTGGTACGGCTACCCTTACCACTCCCAACGGGGCCTTGAGAAAGCCGAATAGTGCGGGGCGGTGATGCGAAATTGACTGCGTTTGCGCGGCGGGCCTATAATCGGCCCACCATTGATCTGAGGGCGTGGGGTGGATGTCGCGTAAGGCTGCGCGGGGCCATGGTGTCCGGGCGCAAAGGCCGGGAGGGACAGGGCCATGTCAAGCCGTGCTTCTGTGAAAGCCTTCTCGTTCTGCTTTCTTATCTGGGCCACTGCATGGGTTTGGGGCCAGCAGCCGCTGCGACAGCCCCGTCAGCGCCAGATAACGGTTCCGCCTGCGGCAGCGGCCCGTGCGCGGACCCGTCCGGCGCAGCCGGCACCCCGTGTCGCGCCGCCCGTTGCATCTCGTCCCGGCGCGCAGCCAGCAACCAGGCCAGTCGCGCCGCTGGCGCCAACTGGCGCGCCACCTATCGCACTTCCACCCCCGCCCCCGAAGCCTGCTTTTCGAGTGAACCAGCGGGAAGTTTCCGAGGAAGAGGTCATGCGTTTCGCCTGGGCGCGGATGGGCAAAGCTGCCATACGGGATTTGGCAGACGAAATCCTTGTACGGCAAGCTGCTGCAGCCCGTGGCATCAAAGTAACGCCAGCGGAAGTAGATGCACGGGTCAAAGAGCTGGCGGAGCTTGCCGGTGGTGAACAAGAACTGGTGGCCCGACGAGGTGTGGCTGGCGTTCCGGCGCTGCGCCAGCAAATTGAGACCGAGATGCTCCTGGCGAAGTTGGTGGAAGCGCAAGGGCGCGTCACAGATGCAGAGGCCAGGGAGTACTACGAAGCACACAAGTCGAGGTTCACCGAGCCGACGCGGCTGCACCTTTATGAGATTGTCACGGAGGAAGCCGAAGCTGCCTATCGGGCGCGCGGCCGCCTGGCTGCTGGGGAGGCCTTCACCGCCGTCGCCAGGGAGGTCTCCCTGGCGGCTTCGGCTGCGCAGGGCGGCGACCTTGGCTGGCTCGCCCTGACCGACATCGCTCATCCGGTGCTTCGCTCCGTCGCGGCAACGCTGAAGACAGGCGAGGTAAGCACGCCAGTGCTCGTTGAGAACAATTACTACATCTACTTCCTCAGCGAGGTAAGGCCGGGGAGGACCAAAAGCTTCGAGGAAGTAAAGGACGAAGTAGTTGAGGCCCTGCGTGCTCAGCGAGGGGCGACACCCGAGGGGGTGCTTAATGCACTGCGGCGGAGGGCCACTCTGGTCGTTCTTGCCGCGCCTTTTAAGTACATCGAGGCCGAATACGAAGAGCTGAAACAGATAAAGGTCGCCGTAGACGGCGAGCGGGTGAGCCTGCGACCGGCGCCGGTGATGCTTCCGACAGGGCGGCTCATCGTGCCAGCCAAGCCCTTCTTTGTAGCTCTCGGATGTCATGTGCAGTGGCGGGCGCCTACGAAGGCCATGGTCATCACGCGTGGCAAGAAGGTCGTGCAGGTGTCGGTGGGCAGCAATGCGGCGCTTGTGGATGGGCGGCCCGTGACCCTGGCCCAGCCGCCGGAGACCCGTGACGGACTTACCTGGGTAACGCCGCGCCAGGTTGCTGAGCTGCTCGGCTTTAAAGTCAACTGGGACCCGGCAAGCTACACGCTGGTAGTTACTTCGCCCGCGCCGTGACCTCGGCGGGCCCGTGTTCTGCACGACCTGACCGAAGGCCCCGGAGCGGGACGGAGCCGCTACGGATGCTGTCTTATCCAGGCGTGCCAGACCCCTTGCGGGTGCTCCATGAGCGCCCCCAGGAGTGTGCTTTCCACACGCTGACCCCGCGCCAGGCCGTCTTTATCGGCGTTGTATTGGGTCTGGTCGGCGGCGGGCTAATAGTCCGTCCCGTCGTCACCCTCGTCGCCCTCAACGCGACCGTAATGGTTTTCTACCTCCTGATAGTTTTTTACAAGGGCTGGCTTGCTTACTTATCGTTGGGAGGCTCGGGGTACATCGAGGTAAGTGCAGAAGAAGTCGCTGCGCTTGACCCCAGCCGGCTGCCAAGTTACACGATACTCGTCCCGCTGTATCGCGAGGCCGAAGTCCTCGGTGACCTGGTCGCCAACCTGGCTGCCCTGGATTATCCGACGGAAAAGTACGAGGTCTTCTTGCTGCTGGAAGAGGATGACGAGGTAACGCGGGCGGCGTGTGGGGCTTTAGCCCTGCCGCCCAATTTTCGCGTAGTAGTGGTTCCGCACTCGCAGCCGAAGACGAAACCAAAGGCGTGCAACTGGGGTCTTGAGCTGGCCACCAGCGACTGCCTGGTAATCTACGATGCGGAAGACCGGCCGGAGCCAGACCAACTTAAGAAGGTTGCCGCTGCCTTCGAGAAGCTCCCCGAAACGGTGGCTTGTTTGCAGGCCAAGCTCAATTACTACAATCCGCGTCAGAACGTCCTCACGCGGCTGTTCACGGCCGAGTACGCGAACTGGTTCGACCTGACACTCCCGGGCCTGGTTGCTGCCGGCGGGCCCATCCCTCTCGGTGGCACTTCAAACCACTTCAGGACCCACGTATTACGGCAACTGGGCGGCTGGGACCCCTTCAACGTGACCGAAGATTGTGACCTGGGGGTGCGTTTGGAAAAAGCTGGCTTCCGCTCGGCAATGATTGACTCGACCACGTGGGAGGAGGCCAATTCGCGGCTGCTTAGCTGGATCCGGCAACGGTCGCGATGGACCAAGGGGTATTTTCAGACTTATCTGGTACACATGCGGGCGCCGCTGCAGTTACTGCGCTCCCTTGGTTTCAGACGCTTTCTCAATTTTCAGATGATTGTCGGCGGCACGGGACTGTGTTTGCTGGTGAATCCAGTCTACTGGCTGATGACGGCTTCCTGGTTGCTCTTCCGGCCGGCCCTGGTGAGCGTGCTCTTCTGGCCGCCGTGGATTTACGCCGCCGGAGCCACCTGCTTCGTGCTTGGCAATGTGCTTTTTGTGGCTCTTTTCGCGGCAGCTTGCGCGCAGCGCGGCCAATGGGACCTGGTCAAGTATTGCCTGCTCGCCCCCTTCTACTGGCTTTTGATGAGCATTGGCGCGTACAAGGCTTTGGGGCAGCTCGTGCTGCGTCCTTCCTACTGGGAGAAGACCGACCACGGTTTCTTCCACCCGCATTCTTGCTGAATGGTGCGGCGCCTTGGGCTTTAGCCTTGCCCGGTGGCGGGCTTGAGTCAGTTTGTGCCAGGCGTTGCAATACTGCTTGAGGATTCTTCTCCTGCGCTGTCGCAATCGGGGGCCTGCGTGCTTTCTCCTGCCCAGGGAGCGCAGTTTCACAAACCGAGAGCGGCCCGCACGGGTTCTATGTCGGCTATTTCGGGGCTGTCAGAGGCTGCTCGGAAGCAGGTTAAGCAGACGATTTCGTCCGCGCCAAAGGCGGGAGCCTGGGCAAGAAACTCCAGGGTCATGGGCGGCACAAAGCGACATTGCACACGGGGTATTGTCGGCAACATTATCCTGCCGATGCCCAGTTCTCTCAGGAAATCTTCCGCAGTAGGCGGGTTTCCTACAGCCCGCGTGCGGTACCCGTCAGCAAGGGGCTCAGGCCAATATGCTTCGAAGCCGCCGCTTTCCTCTTGCAGGTCGCGGATGAGGGCGAGGTGTTCAGCTTTCTCGCGAGGGGTCTCCAGGTGCCCAAAGGTCATTGAGGCAGTACTGGTAATGCCCAGAGCATGGGCGCGCCTCATGACGTGCAGCCAGCGGCCGCCGGTTATCTTACGCGGGCACAACACGTCGCGCACGCGACTGGAGAAAACCTCGCCACCATCGCCGGTGAGCCGGGTCAGTCCTGCGTCCCGTAGGCGTTCCAGGACCGTGTCAACGGATAGCTTCTCGGCTTCGGCGAGGTCATAGACCTGTTGTGCGGAAAGGCCTTCTATGAGCGTGTCGGGAAGGGCTTCACGGACTGCCGCGAGGGTGTCGAGGACATAGCTGAAGGTATGGCCAGGGTGCCAGCGGCCGACAAGATGGACGTGGTGTGGGCGCAGTTCAGCTAGCATCGCGGCGCGTCGTGCGACTTCCTCAGGGGACAGCAGCACGGCGTCAGCGGCCATCGGTGGGCGCGACTGGGCACAATGGGGGCACGCGTTGGCGCAGATGTTGCCATATTCCAGGCGCGCAACGTGCAGAATCCGTCCCGGCCTTGGCGCCGCCTGTGCCGCGGCTACCGCACTGGCCAGCTCTTCTAAGGGTGCCGCGTAAAGCGCAACCGCTTCTGCTACACTGACACCCGCACGGGCCGTGAACCTCTCTGTGGCACTTGCTTCAAACAAAACTTTGCTACCCCCAACAAGCTCCCTGGCCGCACCGCCCGGCACACCATGGCGATTATTTTAGCGGCCTGCCACAATTCCAGCAACTACTATGCCGGCTGAGGGAGCATTCATTTTTCTCAGGATTTTGTTTCAAGCAAGAAATAAGAAGCCGTGGAGAGTCACCCTGGGTTGAGACGCCAAAAGGACTGTTGCAAAAGCTGGTGTCGGCTTATGCGGGCCGGACAAAGCGTACGACCTCATGTGCCCTCGCTTCCATCTGCGGTCGCCTCTGGCCGCAGGGAAGGCGACCTTTGGAACACTCCCCTTAGAACACCGAATGCTCCCGCCGGGCGAGGCTTCCCCACTTTTGAACGAGGGCGAGGATACATGCTGTCTCCTTATGGTTAATAGGTAGGGGAACCACTGCGAAAGAAAAAGGCAGCAAGCGATGCGGAGATTGTTCTCGGAATATCCTTTCCGTGCTATGCCCGAACTCTCGCGGTAGAGTTGGCGAGACCTCCACGGCTCGGTGCTAGAAGGTCCTTCCTGGGCGGCGCGGAAATCTGCGTCGCCAATCAGGCAATGTGACCGAAAGCGAAGGAAGTGAGCAGCAATGAAACTGGCCTGCCAGGAGAACATGGTGCCGGGACGCGACCTGAAAGAAAAGCTCGACAAGCTGGCAGCGTGGGGGTACGAAGGGATCGAATTCTGGGGTCGGGGACTCGCGTCGCGTGTGGATGAAATCAACTCCGCGTGCGACAACATGCCCGTGAAGCCGTCCAGCATCTGTGCCGGCTACCGCGGATGCTTGCTTGACCCAGATCCGGAAGAGCGTAATCTGGCCGTTTCCGACATAAAGGAACTGTTGCGTGTTGCTGCAGACATTGGTGCGGCAGGCCTCATCTTCGTGCCCCTTTTCGGCGGGCCGAGAATCCCGGACCTTTCGCCCTACGCCGATGCCATCGCTTTGGAGAAGCGGCTCCTCATCGAGCTTTGCAAGGACCTGGCTGCTTACGCCCAGGAAGTCGGCAGTCTGTTGCTTTTGGAACCGCTCAACCGGTACGAGACCCATCTCATCTGCCGCCTGGAGCAAGGCGAGGAGATTTGCGACCATGTGGCCAATCCCCACATGATGATGATGGCCGACTTCTTCCACATGAACATCGAAGAACAGGTTATCGAGAAGGCCATCCGCGAGCACGGCAAATATGTGCGCCACATTCACCTGGCCGACTCCATTCGCTGGCTGCCGGGCTACGGGCATACGGATTTCCGCTCGGGCTTCCAGGCCCTGGCCGACATTGGCTTCGAGGGCTACATGGCGCTTGAGTGCCATATCCCCGGCCCGCCCGATGAAGAGTTGCCCAAGTGTGCCGAGTTCCTGCGCGCACAGATGCCATAGGGCAGCCGCAAGAGGGTAGTTTTCTGTGCGGGTAACGAACATACGGATCATCAATTTAGGGAGGGAATTTCAGTGCCGGTAAGACTGGGTTTCTTTGGCTGCGGCGGTATTGCCAATCACCACATGACCAAGATCAAGGACATCCCGGAAGCACAGATGGTGGCCTTCTACGACACGGACGCTGAGCGGGCAAAGAAGGCTGCCGAGACCTATGGCGGGACAGTTTTTGACTCGCCGGAGAAGCTCGTTGCAGAGGGTGGCGTGGACGCCGTGTATATTTGCACGCCCCCCTTTGCCCACGGCGACCTGGAGCTGGCCGCCATCGAGGCGGGAAAGGCGATTTTCGTCGAGAAGCCCATTGCCCTTACCATGGAGGTGGCGCGGGAAATCGAGGCGGCGGCCAACCGCGCTGGCGTAGTCACCTCGGTGGCTTATCATTTCCGCTACTTCGAGGCCACTCGCCGCGCCGAAGCTGCCCTGGCCGACACGACTATCTCGGCCTTCCTCGGCTACTGGATGGGCGGCTTTCCGATGGTCTACTGGTGGCGCCGCATGGACCTCTCCGGCGGCCAGATGCATGAGCAGACCACCCACATCCTCGACCTGGCCCGCCTTTTCGGCGGGGAGGTCAAAGCCGTAGCCGCTGCCTATGGCCTGCGTTGCAAGATGGACATCGAGGGCATAACGGTCCCAGACGTGGGCACCGTGACGCTCTTCTACGAGAGCGGAGCCGTTGGCGCCGTATCTAACTGCTGCCACCTCGATTTCGGCTTCCGCGTAGGCTGTGACATCATCGCATGCAACACCACGGCCACGCTCAACGGCAACAGCCTTGTTCTGCGCTCACCTGACCGCACCGAGGAACTTTCCTTCGACAACGACCCTTACCTTGCCGAGGACATCGCTTTCATCAAGGCTGTGGCCACTGGCGACGCGAGCGGTATCCGCTCAACCTACTCCGACGGTGTTCGCAGCCTGGCCCTTTCGCTTGCTGCAAATATGGCGGCTGAGCAACGGCGAGTGGTGGAGATAGCCGAAGTGGGATAACCGCGCACCGCGAGCTTCCTTCCGGCGTCCTGGACAGAGCCGTGAGAGACGGCACGCGGCACAGGGACCAGGAAGAAGTTTCCAAGGCGGGTCTGGGGGATAACCCTTTTCAAAGGGTGTCCCCCAGCCAGTATTATTTGCCCACACTCTCCGCCGTGCGGGGCAGTGGCGAAGGGAGTACTCCGTGGCAGGAGACGGCACTGTTATGTCGCCGCGCCGTGCTCCAGCAGTTTTGGCGTTTTCGTAGTGCTCGGGTGAGGTTGACTGACTGCAGGAGGGAAGAGATGAGCAACACACTGAAGCGGGCGGGGGTCGCCTTTGCAGCCCTCAGTTTCATCAACCCGGTTCTTGGTGCGATACGCTTTGACCCCGAAAAGATGATGCGTGCGGCCGAGGTTCAGCGCGGCATGGAAGGCGAGGCTCTGACCGTCTTCCATGGTGTTACTCCTACTCGCTTCCGTGTGCGCATCCTGGGCGTCATCCCCAAGGGAATAATGGGCGAGCCGTATATCATCTTTCGCGCCCTCGACGGGCCGCTGGTAGAGCGCGATGCTCCGGTCATGGGCGGCATGAGCGGCAGCCCCATTTTCATCAACGGCAAGCTGGTCGGGGCGATTGCCTTCACGTACCTGTATGAAAAGGAGCCCTGCGGAGGCGCCACGCCCATCGAGGCAATGCTCCTGGGCGTGACCGGCCAGCGGCCAGCGCTGAGCTATCGCTACCAGCCCGTGATGATTGCGGGCCGCGTATACACTCGCGCCGCCGAAGTGGGCCGCGATCCGATGGACCACCAGACCTTGCCGCTACAGGCCGCGTCGGCGCCCGTGTGTTTCACTGCCGGCACTCCTCGTAGCGACCGCTGGCAGCGCAGCCTTCTGGGCCTGCTTGGCTTGGACGCCCGGCCGGGCGCTGGCAGTCATCCTTCCGTCCCGGCTGAGATGGTACCTGGCGCGGGCTTTGGCGTAGCCCTCGCTCAGGGTGATTTACTTTCTTACACCTTCGGCACAGTGACCTGGCGCGACGGCGACGACGTGCTGGGCTTCGGCCACCCCTTCCTGAGCCTCGGCAAGCTTACCATGCCCCTCACCACAGTTTTCATCCACGACTTTGTCTCCAGCTATCGGCGCACCGACAAGGATGGCTCCATTATGGACACCGTCGGGGCTCTGACCTACGACAGTCCCTGGGGCGTAGCCGGTGCTGTTGGCGCGTCAGCCGAAACCGTCCCGGCCGTGTACCGTATCGTGGACGAGACTGCCGACCGCTCCCGGGTATTCCAGCTTCAGTTATGTCGTCACCGCTCAGTCACTCCACCCGTGGCCCTTGGCTCGCTCTTCGAGGCCGTCGGCTGCGTATATCACGCAGCCGAAAAGCCCGGGATCGCCCGGGTGCACTACCGTGTGCGTGGCTCAAAGGGCGCTGTCATCGAGCGCACCGAGATCTACGCTCATGGTGGCGATCCATCGCCTGCCATTGGGGCGGAGCTTGGCGAGGTCATGGGCCTCCTGGTGGACAATCGCTTCGAGCCACAAGAAATCACCGATGTTGCAGTTGAGACGCATCTCATTGCCGAGCAGCGCGTGGCGCGCATCGAGCGCGTGTACACGGAAGAAGAAGCGGCCGTCGCGGGCCGGAAGCTTACCGTGCACGTGCTGCTCAAGCCTGTTGGCGCCCCCGCTGAAGAGCGGGTGGTGCGCTTTGACTTACCGGCCGACTTGCCAAAGGGCTCGGTCTCGGTAGGCGTCGCAGGAGGGTTGCTCGCTGATGCTCTTCGCCAGCAGCTAGGCGGCTTTACGCCCGAATTCCACAGCCTCGACCGAATCATCAAGTACCTGCAGTCTTTGGAAACCAATGACCAGCTCCTTGTTATGCTCGCCCTGCCCACCAGGGGAGCGGCGGTCGAAGATACGCCTCTGCCAGACCTGCCCGGCGTCATGTACAAGCGGCTCGCCCAGGCCCACCGCACCGGCGTGCGCGCAATCCGCGATTACGAGATGAAAACCCTGGCCACGCCGTGGGTAGTCGAGGGGGCTTACTTGACTACTCTGGCCACCGTGAACCGCCAGGGCGAGCGGGGCAAGCCGGAGGCCCCTGAACCCAAGCGTCAGGCCGCTGCCTTCATGGCCGGCCTCCACGCGGCTGCCGCCATGCCAAAGCTCCGCCCAGCAGTGATACCGGTAACCATGGGCACTGTGCCCGTGTTGCGCTGGAGTGCGGAGGACGTGGAGGCCGAGGATGCTCTTCCGCGCGTCCTTGCTGGCGGCTTGGGCGCCCCGGTGGTTTTGGGCAGCGGGGCACAAGCGGGCGACGATGAAAAGGGCGACGAATCCGACGAGGAGAAGCCGCAAGAGCAGTCGCAAGAGAGCAAGACAGAGGCAAAGCCCCCTGCGGCCGAGGCTAAGCCTGAAGAAGCCAAGCCAAAGCCGGAAGCTGGCCAGGTGCAGCCTGCCCCGGGCCAGTGGCTCCTGGGCAAGTACGAAGAGCTGGCTAAGGGTACGCCTGACGGCCTTGCGGTTCATGCCCGCGGCTGGCTGGTTCCTGGGGTACGCCTGCGAGAGAGGGCCCAGGTCGGCGAGCCGCCCGTTTGGGACCTGGCCGCCGATGGCGAGACAACCTATGTTGCGGCTGGCCTCGAGGCGACTGTGTACCGGGCTGCCGGCAGCGAAGTTGTCCCCTTTTTCCGCGCCTCCGAGGGCCTTTTCGTCTCTGCGCTCTCCGTGCTGAGAGATGGCACTTTGGCCTGCGCCGTGGTTCCGCACGCCAAGGTTTTCTTTGTCGGCCGGGACGGCACCGTTCAAAGAACTGTCGCCTTCTACGAGCAGTACATATGGGACTTACTGCCGCAGGGTGACGAGTTGCTGGTGGCCACCGGCTCGCCTGCCCGGGTGTATAAGCTATCCCCCGTCGGTGAGAAGTCTCTTCTGGCTGTGGTACCCGAAAACCACGTCGTGGCCCTGGCCGCCGCCGGCGACTCCGTGTACGGTGCCACTGCCGAGGAGGGTGTGCTTTACCGCCTTGGCTCCGGCGGCCGCGTCGAACAACTGTTGCGACTGCCCGCCACTGACGCCACCGGCCTGGCCGCGCTGCCCGACGGCACCGTTGTAGTCTCGGCTGCCAAAGCCGCCATTTTCGCGTTGAGGCCCAATGGCACCGTTGAGCAATGGTACAAGAACGACGAGCAGGAGATCTGGGCTCTGGCGGCCGACGGCCAGACCGTCCTGGCCGCCCTGGGCTCGCCGGCAATGCTCCTCCGGGCACGTGCGCCTGAGGATTATGAACTCCTGGCCGTAGACCGTGGCCAGGACTATTTTGCCGCTGTCGGGCGCCGTGGTGATGGCGCCATGGTCGTGGCTGGCTGTGCGCCTCCGGTGCTTTTGGCCCAGGAGGCCCAGCCGGCTGAGCTAGCCTACACTTCAGCGGCCTATGATGCCTCATTGCCTGCCAGGTGGCTGCGCGGTTTTGTGGACACGGACACCGCGCCAGAAGTCGTGACGCTGCAGTTACGCACGGGCGCCACGGAAACCTACGAGGGGGGCCTGTGGTCTAGTTGGACCACGGCCGTGGGGCGGCCTGCGTACTTTGTACTTGAGGGGCCGCCGGGCCGTTATGTTCAAATGCGGCTTTCCGTGCCTCCAACAACTGCTGCGCCAATCAAGGGCTTGCTAGTCGAATACTCACTCCAGAATCAGCGCCCATCACTGAAGGTCACGGCCCCAGCGGCTGGTGGGGCGGTAAGTGGCGAGACAGAAGTGAAATGGGAAGCCTCTGACCCGGACAAGGACACCACGGAAGTCGCGCTGTGGCTGCAGGCCCGGGGGACGACTGAGTGGACGCCGGTTGCAGAGCGGCTGGCCAGCTCGCCTTATAAATGGGATACTAAGGGCCTAAAGGACGGTGTGTATCGCCTCCGTGCGGTTGCAAGTGACCGCCCCAGCCGGCCCACCGACGCCCTGGAAATTGAAGCACTGGTCGCGCCCCTCGTCGTGGACAACACAAAGCCGGAGGGCCAGCTCACAAGTCCCGCCAGGCGGGCCGAGGATGGTTCGGTACCGGTAGAAGTGGTGGCGCACGATGCGCTCAGCGGCGTGGCTGGCGTCGCCTGGCAGTATCCGGGGACCGAGGTCTGGTACACGGCTGCAACCAGCGACGGTGCATGGGGCGGCGAATACGAGGTCTGTACGTTCACGCTGCCAAAGGCCATTAAGGGCGGTACCAAGGTTGTCGTGCGGGTGCGAGACCTGGCAGGCAACATTACGGACCTGACGGTGACGATGCCGCATGAGGCACAGCCGGCGCCGGCCCAGTCCACCCAGCCGGCTGGTAAGTAAACTGTCCCCACCGCCACTGGTCGTCGCACAAAGATTACGGTCAGCCTACGGCCGGCCAAGCGCGCCTCGCGCGGGCAGCCTGCTCGCTGCCCTGGTGCGGACTGTCCTCTCTCAGAACACAGCCGGTGCCAACGCTCGCGCTGCTTATGAGAATTTGCGTAAGCGCTTCCCAGAATGGCAGGACCTTGCGCGGGCTTCGCTGACTTCCATTGAAAGAGCCATTCGACCCGCAGGTCTTGCTAAGCGCAGGGCTGCAGTCATTAGGGCTGTTGTTCGGATCCTGGCCGCCGAGGACCCAGCGCTTGAGCTGGCAGAATGGCAGTATTACTCAACAGAGGAGCTAATGGTGCGGCTCCTGTCGCTGCCGGGCGTAGGACCAAAGACTGCTGCGTGTGTTGTCTTATTCGAGTTTGGCCGGCCCGTTTTTCCTGTAGATACCCATATCCTGCGCGTAGCCAAAAGGCTTGGGTGGCTTCCGCCGAGGGCAACCGCCGAACAAGCCCAAGTTTATTTGCAGGATATGATTCCGCCGTCGCAACGGCTCGAACTCCACCTGAATCTTATAGCGCACGGACGGCGTGTCTGTCGGGCGCAGCAGGCTGAGTGTGAGGCATGCGTGCTGTGGGATGTGTGCTCAAGATCGGGTGTGGAGGGGACAACGTGAAAGGTTTCACAAGTACCCTCTTGACACCGCCGAAACTAAACGTTATGCTGTTCCGGACTAAGTGAAGGAGTTCACAAACTCTATGCACGAGCACTCTATGGCCGACGCCCTGGTCGCTACAGTCGAGCATCTCCGACTGGAAGCTGGCGCTCAAAAAGTGTGCAAAGCTGTACTTCGCGTCAGCGAGTTGTCCCCTCTGACCCCGGATGCTTTACAGATGATGATTGACCACGCCGCCGAGGAAATGGGGGTGCACTCTTTTCCCATTGAAGTTGTCTGCGACGGGCTTCTTGGCCATTGTCCGTCCTGCGGAGTCGTCGTCCTGACCGACGAGCTGGCTTGTTCGCAATGTGGTGTCCAGGGGATCATGCCAGCGGCTGACGAGGCCATACTCGTGGTTTCCTGCGATTTTGAATAGAGGTTTTTCGTGAGACGCGTGAGGCTTGGCGAGTCCTCGCGCGCCCGGGGCTTCTGCGGGCACACAAAACTGTTGCGTTCCGGATGTTGGAGCCATCGTTAGAT
>JANZZA010000228.1 GCA_026419655.1 Armatimonadota bacterium
TATGCGGTGTTTTATTTGGGTCACGAGCTTGGGGACGTGGTCTGGTACGGGTTTGTGGCCGCCGTGCTTGTCCTCGGCAAGGGCTGGTTCACTGACGCTACTTACCGCTGGCTGGTGTGGGGCTGCGGCCTTGTCATCGCGGGCCTTGGTGTTGCCTTCCTCTACAAGAGCCTACGGGGCCTCACCCAAGTGAGTGTACAGGGCTACCCATTGCCGGAAAACCGCCCAAGGTAGGGTGGGAGTATTCAGTTCACTCAGGATTTTGTTTCAGGCAGGAACGATTGAGGCGCGCAGAATCGCCTTGGTGGTCCAGCCTAAAACCCGGTGTTGGCTTATACAGGGCCATAAAAGTGCATAAACTTGTGTGTCTTACCTTTTGCCTTGGAGCGCATCTGCGAGGCGCTGCAGAAACTTTTGCAAAAGTATCCTTAGAAAACCGAATACCCCCAGGTAGGGCGAGCCACCTCAAACTCCAGGACTTCCACACGCTAACTATTACCGACCGCCAGCCAGGGCTTGTGACGCTGCCAGTGCAGACAATGCAAGAAACCAGGGAAGGATGTCGCGTGGGAAATGTCTTTTCGAAGAAGCTAGCCCAGAGAATACGCCTCGTAGAAAGTTTCGGGCCGGCCATTAGCTGAAATGAAGCAGAGGCGATAGACAACTCCCCAGTTTTGCCTTGGCGGGATGGTTGCACTGGGACAAAAACACCCGCAAAATCCTAATATACGGTTCTGGCTTGGGAAGGCTGCGTCGTGCTGTATTTGAGTGATGTCAACCACGCTGTGGAGGTTCTTCTGCGCCGCCGTGCAGGAAATGCCATGTCGTAGCGTCCTCGCTCGGGTAAGACACCGCTTTCAACGGCTGGTCATGCTGCGCGGAGGCGTGCAAGTTATTTTTGTGCCGCGAGACAAGATAACCCGGCGTCCCGCGGGCCGGTGAGGGTCAAGACCATAAGGGCGGGGCCGCAATGCGCCGATTGGAGAAGGGAGTGAAGTGAGAGTGAAGTCCCCTGAGCTAGCTCTCAGGTGTGGAGGGATAGGATGGAGAGTAACCTGCGCGGGATTGGCTTTAGTCGGGTGCATCGGATGGCCTTCGGTGCTCGCGCGGGGTGTT
This sequence comes from Armatimonadota bacterium, assembly GCA_026419655.1. GTDB lineage: Bacteria > Armatimonadota > Zipacnadia > Zipacnadales > FEN-943 > JANZZA01. The sequence continues at coordinate 1,117 of JANZZA010000228.1, forward strand.
GATGGCCCAACTAGGGGCAGTGAGACGGGATGGGCGGTAGCCCGGTTGTTGTCGCCGATTGTCGGTCAGTTGGTGGGCTCGAGCAGCGAGGTGAGACAAAACAGGCACGCCATGGCCGACCCAGTTGGGACGCTTGCGGCGGTTTATGGGGCATCACTTAGTGCTGGCGTCGGCGCCGTGCCAGGCCCGGCCCAGAGCCAAAGCAGCACCATCCGCATCAGCGTTTCGAGCACCAGCGAAGAGAGCAATGGCTGGTGCGGAGACCCGGCAATCAGCGCCGACGGACGTTTTGTGGCCTTTGCCTCGGACGCCGACAATCTCGTGCCTGGGGATAATAACGGCTATTGGGGCATCTGGAACGACATCTTCGTGCGGGACCTCGTGTCGGGAACCATTGAACGAGTGAACGTGTCAAGCTCCGGTGCAGAAAGCAACGATGCGTCCGGCGCACCGGTCATCAGTGCCGACGGACGGTTTGTCGCCTTTGTATCCTGGGCTACCAATCTTGTCCCTGGCGACACGAACGGGTGCGAGGACGTGTTCGTTCACGACCGGCTCACGCGGCAGACCCAGCGCGTGAGCATCTCGAGCACAGGAGCCCAGGGCAATGGTCCCTCTTGGGAACCCTCGATCAGCGCCGACGGACGGTTTATTGCATTCACGTCGGAGGCCAGCAATCTGGTGCCCGGCGACACCAACGGCGGACGAGATGTCTTCGTATATGATCGTGCCACCGGACGCACTGAAAGGGTAAGTGTGTCCAGTGCGGGCGAGCAAGGAAATGGCTGGTCGAGCATGCCGTCAATCAGCGCCGATGGCCGGTATGTGGCCTTCGCCTCCAGTGCCAGCAACTTTGTGCCTGGGGGTGCCACCGGTCTGGAAGTGTTCGTGCGCGACAGGACGACCGGCACAACCGAGCTGGTCAGCGTCTCGACCAGTGGCAGGCCAGCCGGAACCACTTCAGGCTGGCCCTCCATTAGCGGCGATGGACGATACGTGTCCTTTCGGTCCCTTGCCGGCGACCTCGTGCCGGGAGATACAAACGGCGCACCAGACATCTTCGTCTACGATCGCGTTAGCAGGCAGATGGAACGGGTAAGTGTATCAACCGCAGGTGCACAGGCCAACAGTTGGTCCGAACTACCGTCAATTAGCGCTAATGGGCGCTTCGTGGTGTTTGTGTCCCTGGCCTCCAACCTGGTGCCAGGTGACGCCAATCATGTGGGGGATGTTTTCCTCCACGACCGGCTGACCCGACGGACAGAGCTGGTCAGCGTCTCAGCCACAGGCCAGTGGGGCAACGCTTCGTCCAATGACCCAGCCATCAGCGCCGATGGCCGGTATGTGGCGTTCGCCTCTGAAGCGAACAATCTCGTTCAGGGGGACACTAACGGCTGGGAGGACGTGTTCGTGCGCGACCGGGGCACAACGCTTACACCCGGGGACATAGACGCGAACGGGATCGTGGACGTAGAAGACCTGGCTGCTTTTGCCGGAGCCTGGCGCCGCTATCGGAACGGTCACGGTGACTGGAACCGCGCTGCTGATCTGGACGGAGATGGGCACCTCACCACCAATGATGCACGCATCATGATCGAGCTTCTCCTGGGCAATACCACCCTGGAAGGCGGCTAGCCAGCCCCATAGGTGTCTGTTGCAAAATCTTCGTTTTACGACAGAGCCCCACCCGCGCAGTGTTATCTGCAGGTACGTGCCTGGGCTATACACGGACCGGAAACCACGTCGAGACGAGTTTCGGGACAATGATTGCTATCTTCTTGCGGAAAACCATCGAAAAGGAGGCCTGCGCGAGCGTTCTTGCCAAACTTTCTGATACTGGCGCCATTTATCACGCCGATTAGTGGCAGGCCTTCCAGACAAGGAAGACACTGCTGGCCGACGAGTCCACCTACCCCTGGCCCCTGGGTGGGCTCTGATGGTCCAGGCGTCCAGCCCTGAGATTGGGGACTATTCGGTTTTCTAAGGATAATGTAAGGATAATGTTGGAAAAGTTTCTGCAGCGCTTGGGAGACGGGCGCCAAGGCAAAGGCTCAGACACACAACTCTGTACACTTTTGTGGCCCTCTACAGGTCAACACCCGGTTTCGGACAGACCACCAAGGTGATTCTCCGCGCCTTACTCTTTCCTCCCTGAAGGAAAATCCTGAGTAAACTGAATACTCGCCTGAGATTGTGTTAAATGCCCGTCCGCAGCGACCGGCGCAACGTACGCTGGCCGGCCGGGTTGTCCAGGAGTAGAGCCGGTCAGGACTGCGTCCTGCCGCAAAAAGCGCGCGGCTCTGCCCCTCTCGCAAACAGATGCGCCGGGTGCCTGGCCGCGGGCGAAGGCGGCTTTAGGGGGGACTGTTGCAAAACGGCCATTTGGGGAGGAGCCGGCGCAGAAGGTCACACGTTTGCCGCTGCAGCGCTGTGCCGGCTCAGGAAGTGAACACACGCAAAACCGAGCTGTGCAGCAGTCGCCCAGGCAATTACTCCACAGTCACGGTCTTGGCCAGGTTGCGGGGCTGGTCAATGTGGCAGCCGCGCAGGTCGGCGACATGGTAGGCCAGGAGCTGCAGCGGTATCTGGGCCGTGGCTGGCGAGATTAGCTCGTGGCACGGGGGCACCCAGATGACGTGGTCAGCCTCGCGCGGGATATATTCGTCGCCGTCGGTGGCCACGGCGATGACCGGCCCCTCACGGGCCTTGATTTCCTGGATATTGCCAATCATCTTCTCGTAGACTTCGCCCTGGACAGCCACGGCCACAGTGAACAGCGACGGCTCGACGAGAGCTATCGGGCCGTGTTTCATTTCGCCCGCCGAGTACCCCTCAGCGTGGACGTAGCTTATTTCCTTTAGCTTGAGGGCCCCTTCCATGGCCGTCGGCAGGTTAATGCCCCGGCCCAGGTAGAGCGCATTGTTCAGGGGATAATAGACTTCCGCGATTTCGCGGATGGCGTCTTCGCGTGCCAGCAGCTCCGCTGCTTGCTCAGGCACGCGCAGGATGCCCTCCTTCATCTCGCGGATTACCTCGGGCGGCTGGACGCCCCGCACCTCGGCAAAGTGGCAAGCAATCATCTGCAGCGTCAGTACCTGCAGCGTGTAGGCCTTGGTTGAGGCAACGCCGATCTCTGGCCCTGCCTGAATATACACCACGCCGTCGCTCTCGCGGGCTATGGAGCTATCCACCACGTTGATGACCGACACGACCTTGGCGCCTTTTTCCTTCATTTCTCTCAGGGCCACGAGCGTGTCGGCTGTCTCGCCCGACTGACTGACCATAATGGCAAGGGTATTGTCGAGAACCACCGGGTCACGGGCGCGAAGCTCTGCCCCCAGGTCAGCCTCGGCCGGTATTCGGGCGAAGTTCTCCATCAGGAACCGCCCAACCAGTCCAGCATGGTAGGCCGTCCCGCAAGCCGCGAAGACAACCTTACGCAGGCTACGGATTTCCTCATCGGTCATGTTGAGGCCGTCAAGGGTTATCGGCTTGTCGGCGGAATGCAGGCGGCCGCGCAGACACTCGGCCATGGCCGCAGGCTGCTCGTGGATTTCCTTGTGCATGAAGTGCTTGTGGCCGCCTTTTTCGGCTGCCTCGGCCGGCCAGGGAATTATGTACGGCTCGCGGTGCACCGGCCGGTCGTCGAGGTCGAAAAGGTCAATGCCCTCACGGGTGATTTCGGCCATCTCGTTATCGTCAATCACGTAAACGCGGTCAGTCCACTTCCGGATGGCGCCCATGTCCGAAGCGATGAAATTTTCGCCGTCGCCGATTCCAACCACCAGGGGCGAGAAGCGACGGGCACCTATGAGCATATCGGGATGGGCTGCGTGGATCACACCGAGGGCAAAGCTACCCTCAAGCTCGTGACAGGCACGGCGCAC
>JANZZA010000244.1 GCA_026419655.1 Armatimonadota bacterium
CGAAACGACCTTCGGCATCCGCACCATTCGCTTCGACCCCGACCAGGGCTTTTTCCTCAACGGCAAGCATGTGAAAATCAAGGGCACATGCAACCACCATGACTTTGCCGGCGTAGGCATTGGCCTGCCCGACCGCTGCCATGTCTTCAAGATTGAGAAGCTCAAGGAAATGGGTTCCAACGCTTACCGCTGCGCCCATCATCCTCATGCGACGGAAATCCTCGACGCCTGCGACCGGCTGGGGATGCTCGTTATGGACGAGAATCGCCGGCTGGGTGATACACCGGAAATCCTTGGGCAGGTCGCTAGCATGGTCCTCCGCGACCGCAACCACCCGAGCATTATCATGTGGTCCATGTGCAACGAGGAATGGACTTACCAGGGTACCGAAAGGGGCGCGCAGATGTTCCTGGCGATGAAAGAAATCGTCCTGCGCCACGATAAGACGCGGCCGGTAACCTGCGCCATGAACGCCGGCTTCGGCCAGGGCATCTCGCTCGTCGAAGACCTTCAGGGTTTCAACTACAACGTGGGCGCCTATGACAGTTTCCGCGCCGCCTTCCCGCTCAAGCCCTGTTACGCCAGCGAAACCGCCAGCCACGTCTCCGACCGTGGCGTCTATGTAGAGGACCGAGAGCGGGGATATTGTCCGGCTTATTGGGGCAACCCCGAGCCCTCCTGGCGGCCCATCGCCGAGCGCGAATGGATGGCCGGCAGCTTTGTTTGGACCGGCTTCGACTATCGCGGCGAGCCGTCACCTTTCAACTGGCCCAATATCAGCTCTCACTTCGGCATCCTGGATACCTGCGGCTTTCCCAAGGATAGTTACTGGTATTACAAGGCCTGGTGGAAAGACGAGCCACTCGTCCATGTTTTTCCTCACTGGAATCTCGCGGGCCGCGAGGGGCAGGAAATACCCGTGTGGTGCTACGGAAACACCGAAAAGGTAGAGCTAGTCGTCAATGGCAAGAGTTTCGGTGTGCAGGACATGCCGCGATGGAGTCATGTGGAATGGACTGTACCCTATGAGCCGGGCGTAATAGAGGTGCGTGGCTATAACGCTGGGAAACTTGTCGCCAGCAAGCGCGTGGAGACCACCGGCCAACCAGCTAAGCTGGCGCTTTCGCCCGACCGCACGCAGATTTTGGCCGACAATCAGGACGTGGCCATTGTCGCCGTGTCAGTGCTCGATGCCGCAGGCCGGGTTGTCCCGACGGCCAACAACATGGTCACCTTCCGCGTCGAGGGGCCCGGCCGCATCCTGGGCGTCGGAAATGGCGACCCAAGCTGCCATGAACCAGACAAAGCTTCCCGCCGCTCCGCCTTCAGCGGCCACTGCCTTGTCATCGTCCAGGCCGGCGACAAACCCGGCCCTATCCGGCTGCTCGCTCGCTCTGCGGGCCTGGAGACCGCGACTGTGGTTATCAAGTCAACGAAGAGCAACATCCGCTGCCTGTAGGAAGGTCTGCCGTTGTGCCTACAGGAAAGTCTGTTCATCTCTTGAGTGGTTCATGAGGTGGGAGTGGCGCGGTTCTGAGAATGAATGAGGTATGCGGGCGGGCGGCAGGATGCCGAGGCCATTGCCCCTTCAGCTCAGGCCCAGGCGCGGGTATCACCAACAGCACAAAAAAGTTGGAGAAGGAGGTTTAGGGACGACTCTTTTTATGGGGTTTCCCTCAGCACGGACTCCCCTTCAGCAAAAAGCGGGGGCCCCGTGCACCCTTCGCCGTAAAGGCGCGGGTGCCTGGCGGAGACACGCGGCCACCGTTGTCTTCGCCAATGCCCCAGAGGCACTGCACACACTGGGCCCGCCGCGACAGCAGGAAAAACTTCGGGAAGAAGACCTGGGGGACAACCGTTTTCAAAGAGTCTTTCCCGCAAGGAAAGCTTTCTGGGCGCTCTGCTCATCGCAGCGGTGCTCAAGAAAAGAACGTCGGGCACCACAAGAGTCCCGGCAGACTAGAGGGGTGAGAACTGTGAACGTCATCATGATAGTCAGCGACACTTACCGCAGGGACCACTTAGGAGTCTATGGCAATTCGTGGATACGCACGCCCAATCTGGACCGCCTGGCGGCCATGAGCTACGTCTTCGAAAACGCCTGGACAGGCAATTTCCCGACGCTGCCCAACCGCTACGACGTGTTTACGGGCCGTTTCGGCTGCATCGAGTACGACTGGTCGCCGCTGCCGCGAAATGTGCCGGTGCTGGCGCAGGTTCTTGCGGCGGCCGGCTATGTCACAATGATGGTCAACGACACGCCCCACATTCTGCAGAACGGCTCCTTCTTCGACCGAGGTTTCTCGGGCTTTGACTGGGTGCGCGGCCAGGAAAATGACCGCTACATGACCCAGCCGCGAGAAGTCAGGTTTCCGTGCGACCCTTCGAAGATGCGCGAACCCGACCTGGTAGTTGCCCAGTATCTTCGCAACATCGCCCGCCGCGAAAAGGAAGAAGACTATTTCCCCGCTCAGACGCTGATGCGGGCAGCCCGCTGGCTGGAAGAAAACCGCACCGACCGCTTTTTGCTGTACGTGGATACCTTTGATCCCCATGAGCCGTGGGACCCGCCTCGCTGGTACGTTGACCTGTACGACCCGGGCTACAAAGGCGAGGAATGTATCTATCCGCGCTACGGCCCAGCGGATTATCTGACAAAGGCCGAGCTGCGCCATGCAAGAGCGCTTTACGCAGGCGAGTGCACCCTGGTAGACACCTGGGTGGGCTACTTGCTGCGACGGGTCGAAGAACTGGGCCTCATGGACAACACGGCTATTGTCTTCACCACTGACCATGGCTTTTACATCGGCGAGCACAACCTTACGGGCAAGTCGCTAATCTGGCCGGGCGGACATGCCTTCGGCCCGCTGTACACCGAAGTAGCGCGCATACCGCTCATCATTCACCTGCCTGGCCAGACAAAGCAGCGGCGGATACGCCAGCCCGTCCAGCCCTGCGATATAGCGCCGACCATCTATGAGTTTTTGGGCGTTGCGCCGCCCGACACGGTCCACGGCCAGTCCCTGCTGCCGCTGATGCAAGGAAAAACCTTCCGCCCGCGACTGGTGACTATCACCACGCCTTCGCTGGCTCACGACCCCAACGGCGGCATACCCACAACCATAACCGCCGGCGAGTGGGCGCTGGTTTATTACGGCTCGCCCGACGCTCCGCTGGCCAGTCACCTCACGGCTGCCGTGGACCATGTCGAGCGGCCGGCCCTTGTCCCCACCAACGTCGTCCCGCCGCCGGAGCTTTACAACCTTCGCGAAGACCCTGGCATGACCCGGAATGTCATCCGCAACAACCGCCAGGTGGCTGAGAGGCTTCATCGTGCCCACGTGAAGCTCCTCGAGAAAATGGGCATGGCCGAGCAATATCTGCAGCACCGGCGCGAAATCTAGCGCTGCACGGGCGAGTGCGTCGAGGCACTATCGTGCGCCAAAACCGCGGCGGCTCTTCCAGCCGCGGGCAGGATCGGAAAGTGTGGGAAGCAGGGCTGGGCGGCGACCCCTCCAAAGGGTTTCCCCCAGGCAGGGGCCCCCCTTGAGGAGCAAAAAGCGGGGTTGCCCCTGCCCCCCTCCCCGTAAATGCTTCTGTTCCCTGGCGGAGGCGCACACCCACCGCACCTGCCGGAGGGGTAGGGGGTGCTGGCGGTGTTTTTCGGGTGGGCCGGATTTTCGGGCGCGCTAGAAGGCACTTGCAAGCGACGCCTGGAAAGACAGGTAGTGGCCGAGCCGCAACGCGGCCTCCACTGCTTCCCGGCGCGCCCGAAAATCCGGCCCGCCAACAGTATAAAAAGTTTGGGAAGGGGGTCTGGGGGAGAACCCTTTTCAAATAGTTTCCCCCAAAGGAAGTTTTGTCTCGCCAGGTTGCTCATGGGTGGGTGGCGGTGCTTGAATTGTTCCGCGACCATGGAGCAAGACAAAGCTCTCAGCGGCGTAAAGGTTGCCCTGATAAGGCTTGGCTGTCCCAAAAACGACGTGGACGCCGAGTACATGTTGGGGTTGCTTGAGCGAGCTGGCTGCGAGGTAGTGAGACACCCTGAGGCAGCGGACGTAGTGATTGTCAACACGTGTTCTTTCATTCGCCCTGCGTGCGACGAGGCCATTGAGACGCTTCTGGAGGCAGCCGACCTAAAGACCCAAGGCGTGCGGGCCGTGGTGTGTGCTGGGTGCCTGCCAGCCCGCTACGGGACAGAGCTGGTCGCCGAGCTGGCCGAGATTGACGGTTTTCTTGCGCCCGGGGCTATTGAGCAGGTGGCTAAGGTTGTGGCGGCAGCGCTCCGTGGAGACCGGCCGGTAGCGCTGGGCAGCCGGGGCGCGTTTCCTCAAGCGGGCTGGCCGCGGCATAAACTCGACCCACCCTGGCGGGCAACGATAAAGATTGCCGACGGCTGCAGCCACGCGTGCACCTTTTGCACCATACCCTTCATCCGCGGACGTTACAAGAGTCAGCCGGTGGCGGCGCTGGTCGGGGAGGTTGAGGCGGCGCTCACTGCTGGCGCCACAGAAATATGCCTGGTCGCTCAGGACACCAGCAGCTACGGGTTAGACCTGGGCTTGCAAGACGGCCTGGTCGCCCTACTTGAGAGCCTCTCGCCTCTTGTCACCACCGAGAGATGGCTGCGGGTGCAATACCTTCATCCCGACCGGCTGACGCCCAACCTGATTGCTGCCCTTCTTCGCCTGCCGGGCGTAGTGTCATACTTCGACCTGCCCTTCCAGCATGGCTCCGCGAGGATACTTTCCGCCATGGGACGACAGGGCAATCGTAAAAGCTATACTCGGCTCGTAGAGGCCATCCGCGAGCAGAATCCCGATGCAGCCATCCGAGCGACCTTCATTGTGGGATTTCCCGGCGAGACGGACGAGGACTTCCATGAGCTTCTTGGTTTCGTGGGCGACATAGAGCCTGACCATGTGGCGGTATTCCCCTACTATGCCGAGGAAGGGACACGGGCGGCGCGCATGCCGGGACGTGTACCTCAGCCAGAGCTGCGCCGGCGGTTAGAAGAGTTTACCGATACAGCTCACTCGGTGGCTCACCGACGTGGGGAAAGACTCGTCGGCCGCCGGCTCCAGGTACTGGTCGAGGAGCACACCGGCGGCGGACAGTACGCCGGCAGGACTTTCCGCGACGCTCCGGATATAGACGGAGTTTTCTACTTGCTTGGCCGCCGCCGGCTTGCGCCAGGCAATTTTGTGCAGGCTGTGGTCACGGGCGCCGAAGTAAGTGACCTCTTTGGCCAGCAAAGCTGTCCACAGCAAGGCCTCTAAGGAGGGTGGGAGTATCCGGTTTTCTCACTACTTTGTTTCAGACGGGAAAGACTCAGGCGCTAAGAATCACCTCGCAGACTGTTGCAAAACCTCGTGCAGGCTTACCTAAACCAGGGAAAGTGCCCAACGCTGTACGACTTACCTTTTACCCGCGATTTCCTCTGGCGGCCGGGAAAACGACTTTTGCAACGGTCTCCTCGGAAAACCGAATACTCCCAAGGAGGGTTGCCCCCCCAGGTGGCTTTCCCACAGCCTGGCTTTGCGCGTGCTGACCTGCTCGCGAGCGCAATCTTCAGGCGGCAAGGGTTACGGTTTCTGCGCCGGACAGCCCGACAATGGGCGTTTTACCGCGGCCTACCCAAAGAACCTGCGCCAATCTTTATCCCTTTTGGGACGGCTGCAAGAGTCACTTTGCCGCCCTCTGCCTGCAATCGCAGGCAAAAGGCCGGGTGCACAGCATTGCACACTTTCTTCATTCCGGATGAGCCAACACCAGCTTTTGCAACAGGCCCCGATTATTCCCTCCGCGGATGCCGACCGGCCTCACGGCGCCGTATTGGGTCCCACGGACCGGCGATTACTCCAGCCCAGGCAGCGGTAGATTGTCACCGATGTCCCCCCCGGCAGCATTTTCTCGCGCCACGGCTCCAGGACCAATCTGGCCTGCAGGTCTGCCGTGGCCCGCAAGACGTAGCTATCGCCGATAACGCTAACAACGGCGACGTATTCGGGGGCAGTTTGGGGGCGGGGCGGGCGCATATCCGGCCGTCGGAGCCTAAGCAAAGCCTGCAGGGACAGCCGCCAGACGCGCCACGGCTCCCACTCGAGGGAAGGGTATTCGGCGATTTTGAGGTCTCGCGCCGCAAAGCGCCGGTGCCAGTTCTGTGAGAGCACCTCCAGTTTTATGTGATATGGCGATATGAATTCGCTCCAGGCGCCGACGGTGAGGAGCCGAGCACCCAGCGGGACCTCGGCAGCAATGAATCGAGCCGCCGGGCGAT
>JANZZA010000279.1 GCA_026419655.1 Armatimonadota bacterium
GGGGACTACATAGCTGCGATGGCCTACCGGCGATTGTCCCTCCAGGGACGCCCGCGGGCCCTCAGCCGCCTGGCCAGCGCCGTGGCGGGCATGTGCGAAGCCGAGCTGGTCGTCCTCTCGCAGAGGAACAACATCCTCGACTTGCGCACTTACCTTGCCGTCGCTGCCGGAAAAACCGGCAGCCTCATGTCCGCAGCCTGCGAAATCGGCGCCATGGAAGGCGGTGCAGATTTGCTGAGCACCCAGCTTCTGGGAGCCTTTGGGCGCGACCTCGGCATCGCCTTCCAGATAGCCGACGACCTGCTCGACCTCTACGGCGACCCATCACGCACCGGCAAGCCTCGCGGCAAAGACCTCACCAGCAACCAGCCCAACCTGCCCGTCATTCTCGCCCTGCAAGCAGATGCTGATGGCCGCCTGCGACGTCTCCTCGAGAATCTCAAGGCTTGCGACGAACCACCCGATGAGGCAGTCGCCGAGGTAATCGCCGAGGTGGAAGAGCTTGGCGGACGAGAACAAGCACGTAAGCTGGCCGAAAAATACGCCCTCAGCGCCTCAGACCGCCTGACCCAGATCCCTCAGGGCCCAGCCCATGGAGCTCTCGTCGAGGCTTGCCACTACGTAGTCCAGCGCGCCAAGTAAGCATCCGCGCCGCGAGTCTGTGACTGCTCAAAAACAGGGCGCAGCCATACTCTCGCCTGCGATTTCCATAACTCGGCCCATTCAAGGCCGCACTGGTCGTGGTCGGGACAGCCAGCTAGTGGGACTTTTTCAGCAGTCAGACTTCGGGCAAACACTTGGCCACGCGCCCACACGGCCTGACCCCTATCCAACTTCCCCAACTCACTCCCGTGCCGCAGGAGCTTCTTCTATCTCGGTCTGCACGAGCTCTCCAGCGGGACGCCCTATAGCCGCTTTGCGCCTCGGGGTTTGCCCAATCGCCGCCCGCTGCCTCAGTCCCTCGCCAGCCGGCCAGGGGCTATCGCCACCATAGCTCCACGCCGGCCTTTCCCAGGCCAGCAGAAATGCCCCTTGCGCCATGGCAGAGCCATCCGCGTAAGCGCCGGCCTCCTTGACGCCGTATTTGAGTAGCTCGACGCTGATAGGCAATTGCTGACGAGCGCGAGCAGCAATAAAGGCCGATAGGGTTTTACGGGCTGCATCAGTCTGCCGCACCGCCTTCCGGCCCAGGGCCGACGCTAGTTCCTCTGGCGTCAGGGCGTCGAGAAGCGGGGACGCAATCTGCCGCTTCGCAGGCTTGGCGGAAAGTCCTTTGAGGACACCGCCGGCGCTAGCTAGCTTGATGGCGAAAATGTTCAAGGCCGAGACCACTGGGTCAGCCCACAAGCCACCAATCTCCCTCATACCACCAAGATTCCGCGCCAGTTCTACCAAACATGCCTTGCCTATAGCCTCTTCCCTGGGGAAACAGTCCGCAGCCTGCCCGAGAAGCAATGAGTCGAGCGCAC
>JANZZA010000288.1 GCA_026419655.1 Armatimonadota bacterium
CACTTCGGCCTGCAGGTCGTCTCCCTGCTCCGTGAAAATGACTGAAGCCTCTCCCGGGTCGAAGCCCAGCCGCAACTTGAAGTCTTCTCTCGCCGCTGATAAGGCAGAAGCAATCTCCTCCCCGGCGACCGCCCTTAGCGATGATGGCAGGTATATCGTCCACAGGCCCGCGCGAGAAGACATACGCAGGTGAACCCTGGGGCGCACCGCAATTATCACTCCACCGACCAGGAGGGCAACGCCGACGGCCACGCTCAGGCCTGCCGCAGGCCTGGAGGACACTCCGATAACGACAAACAAAGCCCCAACGGCACCAGCAAGGGCCGCCCATAGCCTCGGGATAGCGACAATGGGGATGGGCCTGGCATCTCCACCACCGGCAGCCTGAGTCACTGCAAGGGCAGCCTGGGTGCCAGTTGCCGCAGCCGCCGCCAGCAACAACCCAAATACGGCTGCGGTAAAGGCCACCGGCTGCGCCCATGAGGCGGCGTGCACGCCACCGGCAAAGGCTATGCCAAACACGCCCACACCCGTAAGCGCCACGCTCTCAGCCCGCAGAAAGCGCGTAGCCCCGTCCATGGCGCCGAAGAAGCCTGCCTCTCGCTCCAGGGCCTGCAGTCGCTCCGCTGCGGCAGTGGCGTCAAGAGAGCTACGTTGGAGAACCGTGTCGAGGCCAAGCTGCTTGCCGGGCATGGCGTCCAGGGCAAACCGGGCCGCCACCTCTGCGACCCGGACGGCCCCACTGCTCACCATTATGCCAGCGACCACGGCCAGGGCTGCAAAAAGAGCTAGTGCGCCCGCGGGCCCGAGGATGTCGGCGACCCAAGGCACGAGATCGGTCCCGGGGCCTGGACTGACTACTACACGGATGGCTGCCAGAGCCGCCACCGCCCTGCCAACGCTGAGCAGCACCAACGTTGCAGGAAGCTCATTGCTGTGAGGAGTATGTGTGCCCACCAGGGTCGGTAAGGCCATGCCAATGGCCAGGTGAAGGAGCGCCACAACGACTACCGGCTGTGCCGCCCCAGGGACGACTACAGCCACGGCGCCTAATCCCACCAGGCTTACGGCTATGGCCCGGCCCGTAGTCACCACCCTCCCCTCAAAGATGAAAGCCTCTCGTCCACGTATCTTCTCTGTCGCGAGGTGTATCCCTACCGCGTGGCGACAAGAGGCAATATCGGGTTTTCTCAGGATTTTGTCTCAGGCAGGAAAGATTCGGGCGAGAAGAATCACCTCGGAGACTGTCGCAAAGCTTGGCGACAGCTTGCCTGGACCAAGGAAAGTGCACAACGCTGTACGACCGACCTTTTACCCGCGATTTTCTCTCGTGGCCGGAAAAACGACTTTTGCAGCAGCCTCCCTCGAAAACCGAATACTCCCGCGACAAAATGCGACTTTGCGCGCCGGGTATGCCTCACCTATACTTCGGGCTACACCAGTCGTGCCCCGACCCGGGAGGAATATAGAGATGGACGTGCAGGCCTTTATTGCCCAGCAGGTGGAAGAGATACGCGGGATCGTCGGCTCTGAGAAAGCCCTGGTGGCGCTGTCAGGAGGCGTGGATAGCTCGACGGTAGCTCTTTTGGGACATCGCGCCGTTGGCGACCAGCTCGATTGCCTTTTCATTGACGACGGCCTCATGCGCAAGAACGAGGGCCCTATGGTGCAGGAGACCTTCGCCCGGCTCGGCGTCAAAGTGCGCATCATGGACGCCGCCCAGCGCTTCTTCGACGCCCTCAAGGGCCTTCCAGACCCGGAGGAAAAACGAAAGGCCTTCCGGGACACTTTTTATCGCACACTCGGAGAAGCAGTGAGGGAAAGCGGTGCTAAATTCATGCTCCAGGGCACAATCGCAGCGGACGTTATCGAGACGCAAAAGGGCATCAAGACGCAGCACAACATCCTTGAGCAAATAGGCATTGACCCGGCCGCCGAATATGGGCTTTGCATACTCGAGCCGCTGAAGACGCTCTTCAAGCACGAGGTCCGCGAAGTCGCTCGGGCGCTTGGCCTGCCGCCGGAAATAAGCGAGCGGCAGCCCTTTCCCGGGCCTGGCCTGGCGACGCGGATAGTCGGCGAGGTCACCCCGGAGCGCGTGGCGACGGTGCGGGAGGCCCAGGCCATCGTTGAAGAGGAACTCGAGGAGCTGAAGCCCTTCCAGTGCATGGCCGTACTGCTGAGCGACCGGGCCACGGGCCTGCGAGACGGCGAGCGGGAACTCGGCCAGATTATTGCCGTGCGCGCCGTGTATTCCAAAGACGCCATGACCGCCGACGTGGTACAGGTGCCATGGGAGAAGCTCACGCGCTTGCAGCAGCGCATCTGTGCCGAAGTGCCCGGCGTCGTAAAGGTGCTTTACGACCTCACTCCGAAACCGCCGAGCACCATAGAGTACGTCTAGCCCTGTCCGCGGGAGCCTGAATCACCGCTCAACGGGTTGCAGTGCATGACTTCCCGGGGACGCTGGACAAGGGGGCATCCAACAATGACCGTACGAGAGGCTTTTCATCGCTGCATGCGCTTTGAACCAACCGACCGCGTGCCGAACTTCGAGCTTGGCTACTGGGGCCAGACGGTCGAGCGGTGGATAAGCGAGGGAATGCCACCGGAAGAGGCCGACCGCGGCGGATTTCACGGCCATGAGTACTTTGGCATAGACCCGCGGCCGTGTCTGTGGGTGAATTTCGGCCCGATGCCTCCTCTCGGCGGCGATGTCATCGAGGAAACTGAGCGCTACGTGGTATTCACCGACGGGGACGGCGTTTTGCACAAGGCCCTCAAAGAGGGCACCGTTCGCGGCACGCGCCTCTCGATGGACCAGTACATCTCCTTTGCTGTCTCGACGATAGAAGATTTCGAGCGGATAAAGCCGCACTTTGACCCCAATACGCCGGGCCGGCGGCCGGGAAACCTCGCCCAGGTCGCCGCCGAGCACGCCAACCGTGATTACCCCCTCTGCGCGGTCCCCAACGCGGCCTTTGGCCTTTACAGCCACCTGCGCCGATTCATGGGCACCGAGAACCTTTCCTACGCCTGGTACGACCAGCCGCGCCTGGTACACGAGATGCTCGACTTCTTTACCGACTTTGCCATCGAAACCTTGCGGCCGTGCCTGCAAGCCGTGCCGTGTGACTACTTCAATTTCTTTGAAGATTTCGCCTACAAGAATGGCCCCCTGTTCTCGCCGGCCGTCTTTCGCGAGTTTCTCATGCCGCGCTACAAGCGGATGGTTGAATTCCTCGCCCAACACGGCATAGACATCATCTGGTTCGACACGGACGGCAACGTAGATGTGCTGCTGCCGCTACTGGTTGAGGTCGGGGTGACATGCCTGTGGCCGCTGGAATGTGCCGCCGACAACGACCCGCGAGAGATGCGCAAGCGCATGGGTCACAGCCTGGTGCTCAGCGGCGGCATAGATAAGCGGGCCCTGTTCGGGGAGAGGGAGCAAATCCGTGCCGAGCTGGAAGCCAAAATCCCGCCTCTGCTGGAAGACGGCGGCTACATCCCGACCATTGACCATGCCATTCCGCCGGAAGTGCCCTACGACAACTGGCTTTACTACCTGGAGCTAAAGGCCGAAATGATTGGCGCGGAGCCACCGGTGCCGTGCCGAGGCCGCTGTTAGTGCTGTCTCTTCTTCAGTTGGTTGCTGCTCCTCATGCTCCCGGCCTTCGTGGGCTCACGGATAGCAGCTAGAACAGGCCTATGGCTAGCCCACGATGCCACAAACAGGCCACCAGCAAGCCTCTCGGTGTGAGAGGTGTCAGGCATTCAGATAAGGAGCGGGCCGGATAGGATGAAACTTTCGGGAAGGGATGCGGGTTTGCAGTACAGAGGCATGGAAGACGAACGAAACATACCGGGCGCAGAAACTTCGGCCAGCCAGACCCGAGAGCCGAGGCCACGGGAGCTCTGGGACTGGCCGCTGAGCCAGCGCACCAGGTGGCTGGCCCAAAGCTATTCCATTGTGCCCCGCAAACGCCTGAGCCAGCACTTCCTGATCAACGACCAGGCCGCTGAGCGATTGGCGGACGCCGTAAAGGAGCTGCAACCTGCCGGCGTAGTCGAGATAGGTGGCGGCCTGGGTGCCCTGACAGTTCCTTTAGTGCGCCGGGTGCACGACGTCATCGTCTACGAGATAGATGTGTCGCTGTGCAAGGCGCTGGCACACGTGCTTTCACCGGTGTCGCGGCGCGCCCACGTAGTTTGCGCGGACTTCCTGCAGTGCGACCCGCGTGACCAGGGCGCAGCAGACGGCTGGTGCGTAGTTGGCAACCTGCCGTATCAAGTGACCACGCCAATTCTGGAGAAAATCTTCACCAGGCCGCCGCGCTGGGCGGCGGCTCTCCTCATGGTCCAGCGTGAGTTTGCCCAGCGCATGATGGCTTCGCCTGGCTCGAAAACCTACGGCAGCCTCAGCGTGTTCGCCCAGTACTACTGCAGCGAAATTACGCAGATAATGGAGCTTTCGCCCGGCAGCTTTTGGCCTGCCCCGGAGGTGCACTCGGTGGCCGTCTTGCTGCGGCTGCGCCGACATCCGCCGAAGAAAGTCAAGCACCCGGAGGCCTTCTTCCAGGTCGTGCACGGCGCCTTCCAGCACCGCCGGAAGACCTTGCTACGGGCGCTGGCGGAATCCGCTCCCTTGGGCGCCGACATCGAACGTCTGCGTAAGGCTATCGAGACAGCCGGCCTGGACCCCAAACAACGCCCCGAAACCCTTGGACTTGATGAATTTGCGGCGGTAGCTAATGCTCTTGCCACGCTGAGCGAATGAATCCAGCATGGGATAAGGCTGTCGCCCGGCGGCCCCTGCGGATTCTCCCGGATCCCCAGCTGCGGCAAGGGTTGGCAGAGGTCTCGGACAGGTTCTCTGAAAAGGGGACTGTGTAGCCGCAGCCGTCTCGGCACTTTCTGTGCTGCTTCCACCGTTGAGGCACATGAAAGCCCGGCACAGGTTAGCCCGCCCGCCGGAAACGGGAAGGGGCCCATAGTAGCCAGCCTCGTGGCATCCTGTGTGCGCGGTTTGTGCCCGCCATATTGCGGCCGGAATGAATTGACAGTCCGAGCCTGTCGGGAGCATTCGGTTTTGTAGGGATACTGTTGGAAAAGTTTCTGCAGCGCTTGGGAGACGCGCACCGAGGCAAAGGCTCAGACACACAACTTTGTACACTTTTGTGGCCCTGTATAGGTCAACACCGGGTTTCGGACAGACACCTAGTTGATTGTGCCCGCCTTACGCTTTCCTCCCCGAAACAAAATGCTGAGCAAACTGAATACTCCCGAGCCTGTCAGCCTCGTTGTCCTTTGCCCGCCGGCGTAGTATCTTGCAACTCCCATAGGCGACGGTAGAACGACGGAAAGCTGAGGGGGCCGCCACAAAGGCTGATATTGGCCTATGCACTATGAAGAAGTAGTACAGCGCTTTGCGCCCGACCTTTATCTGGGACTGCGTCTGGAAGGCTACAAAACGACTTTTGCAACACGGGAAGAATAGTATGGACCGCGAAAATGCCGAGAGGCTACAGCGCGCTATAGAGGCCATGCGAAATGGCCGCTTCGTTGCCCTCCTCGACCGGCCAGAACGAGAAGGGGAAGCGGACCTTCTTCTGGCTGCCGAGCATGCCACTGGGGAGCGCATAAATGAGATGATAACCATTGCCCGCGGGCTGCTAACCGTGGCTATGGAAGCCGCGCGGCTGGCGGAGCTAAACATCCCGCTGCTGGAGCCGCACAACGCTGGGCCAAATGCTCCCCGGTTTGCTGCGCCAGTGGACTATATTCATGACACAACGACCGGAGTATCGGCTTTTGACCGCGCGGCGACTTTGCGCGCCCTGGCCGACCCGGCCGCCCGCAGCGAAGATTTCGCCCAGCCAGGTCATGTCTTCCCGCTGGCGGCCATGCCCGGCGGCCTGGAGGAGCGCGAAGGCCACACCGAAGGAGCGGTAGCCCTGGCGAAACTGGCGGGCGTGAGGCCTGTCGTGGCAATGTGCGAAATCATGGCCCCGGACGGCACCATGGCTCGCGGCGAGGCACTCAGGCGCTGGCTTGAGGAGTATTCCATCCCGGACATCACCGTGGCCGAGATAAAGGTAGGTTTGCCCCAGCAGCGGCAAACTGATTAAGACTGGTCCAGGTGCGATGAGTCAACCAGCGGATGCAAGGTGGTAGTACGGCCTGCTCAAGGAATGTCGTAACAACCATTGGCTGCACAGCAGCGCCTCGGGCCTAACCACGGCGCTCGCGACTACGACGTACATACAACGGTGGCAGAAGGTCGAAAAAGTTTGGGAAGAGGGCCTGGGGGAGAATTTTTTTCAAATGGTTTCCCCCAGAAAATGAGAGTCGTTTGTGGGCTGCGTGAGTAGTAAATTTGCCGGCGCGCAGAGGGAAGAAGTGAGTGAGGATAGGAACGAGGAATTGCAGCCTGAGCGCCCGCGGCGCCAGTACGACACAGGCCGGGACTGGGTGCCGGATTACATGCGCCGCTGTGGCGTCTGCGGCGTGGAAGAAGATGTGCTTGTGGTCACTGAGTGGACCCGCGGCCTGTGCAGACGCTGTCTCCCGCGCGCCGTCGAGAACCGTGTGCTTTCCGACATCCGCCGCCGGCAGATGATTGCACCCCGCGACAAGGTGGGCGTTGCAGTATCCGGCGGCAAGGACTCGGCAACCCTTCTTGCAGTGCTGGCGAATCTGCGCCGCCGCAAGCCCTTCACCCTGGCTGCCGTCCACGTAGACATGGGGTTGGGCGACTTCTCGCACCAGTCGCGGCAGGCCGTTGAGAATCTCTGCCGCCGCTATGCGATAAGGCTGATCGTCGAGCCGGTGGAGGAATACGGCGTGAGAGCTGAGCCAACCGGCCCGTGGCCTGTTTGTGCCGTGTGCGGGGGCCTACGGCGAGCCATTTTCCCTCGCGTGGCCCGTCGCGAGAACTTTGACGTCTTCGCCACCGGCCACACTCTTGAGGACATGCTCCAGACCATGCTAAAGCAGCTAATGTCAGGCAAGGACTTCTGCCCTAAGCCTGTCCTGCCGGCCACGCCCTACGACCCCAAGAAGATAAAACCCCTGTATTTCGTCCCGGAGCGTGTGACGGCAGCCTACGCCGATATTTGCGGCCTGGAATACGCCGCCGATACCTGTCCTCACTTCCCGCCCGACACACACCGCTTCAAGGATGTGTTCGAGCATCTGGAAAGGCTTGCGCCCATGGCGAAAATACAGGTGCTCACCAACCTGGGGCGGCTGATGAAAGCGCCACCGGTGGCCGAGCGCCCGTATGCCTGCGAGGACTGCGGCGAGGCCTCGCGGCGGCCCCTGTGCCCGCTGTGCATGCTCCGCAGAATCCAGGCCGGCGAGAATCTACAAGTCCCGGGCGAAGGCTTATAGCGGCCCCGCACCCGGTTTTTCTGGGGCAAACCCTTTGGAAAGGGTTCTTCCCCAAGCCCTCCTCCCAAACTTTTTCGTGCTGCTTCCACCGCGCACGCCACTTGGGGCATGTGAGCCGCGAAATGGACAAAGACTGCTGCCAAAAGGCGGAGGTGCGCCATAAGGCAACGCCGCTGCAAAGACATCAGACTGCGGCAAACAACACTACCCTACTGCCAGAACATGTAGCTGGGTACGTGGAGCGCGATGGAGACGATGTTGAGGATGCTGCCGACGACAAACTGGCCGAGGATGAGGCCGAGGAAAGCCGGCACGGCGCGCTGATAGGCCTTATAGCCGCCGTACTTGACGATCACGGTCTTGAACAGCCAGGCGATGAGCAGGGGCATCCAGACAAGGTTCATTTCCCAGTTGGAAGATATGGCAAAGCCCAGCGGGTGGAAGGGCCACCACATGAAGCGCATGCGCATGGTCTGCAGTCCCCAGCCGAAAAGGAAGCCAACGCCAATGGCCGCGAGTGCATACCAGTTTGTGCCCTGCGGCGCCTGGAGCCACGAGGCAAGCTTGTAGAAGGACTCCCCGCCAAACATCCGCCCCTTGGCCAGCGCGCCGAGGTTGTAGTACATGTGCAGAGATGTCCAGAAGGAAGCAATGATGGCGACCGCGGTGGTAATGGTAAGGGCCTGCCAGATGCCGCGATTGGTAGAGCCGACCGCTTCCTGCATCCGCATGGCCTCTAGCTGGTGAGGCATGGGATGGTTGCGGTAAGCGCGATTGAACCACCAGTACAGGGCCAGGACGATGAGGTCGCTGCGCGGGAAGTTGCGAGTGCCCAGGGCTGAAGTGAGTATCTGGTCTGGCCCGGTGAAGTGCAGGTCGTGGACGGGAGAGCCGAACTGCGCCCTCATGCGAGTAATGGCGGTGGCAAGGATGTAGTAGATTATGAAGAACAGCACAGATAGCCAAACTCGCAAGCCTGCCGCCGTACTGAACCCCACCAGGAACAACGCGCCCGCCAGGATGCAGGCAGCGGCGGCGCGGTAGCTCATCGTCTCGTTGCGCTCCACAAGCCCGCCCGGCGCTCCCAGGATGCGGTTCCATACCCCGGTCAGGTATCCGCGGCCAAGAAGGATGGCATTCACCGCAAAGAGCATGTACGCGCCAAAGCACTGATAGTTGGTGAAGGGGAAGTCGCGGATTTGGTCCAGGCCAAAGGCCGCGCTCAGGACGAGCTCCGCTTTCCAGAATAGATAAAAGAACCAGCAGGAGAACAGAAAATCCCAGGGCATGAGAAAGCCCATGCCGATGATGAACGGATAAAAGGAGCGCGGGAACCAGCCTACAGCAGTCCATGGGCGGCCCTTGAAATAAATACCCATATCGGCGTGCTCAATGGGAATGCGCGGCATGACGGGAAAATGGAAGGCGATGCTGTTGTAAGTGTCTATGCCGGCGGCGAGGGCGAAGCCTATCCAGAACATGCCCTGAGAGAAAATGCGTGGGCGAGGCTGGGAAAGCTCGACCGGCAGGGCCACCAGAGGACAGGCCAGGTGCTCTCCCTCAAGCCACTGGCGCCGGATGAGCACGTTTATGCCCAGCATCACCAGCAGCAGGGCGAAATAGAAAAGCCCCCACATCAGTACCGGCACAGCCCAGGCAGCTAACACTTCCGGTCGGTATAGCGTCTGGCCTCCCTCGTAAAAACCGCGCAGTACGGACATGTCCGAGACTGTGAGCCACTTGGGAAGAAACGGATTGAAGAGCGTGTCCCATTTGTTCTCCGGGGTAGCCATCCAGAAAGACCACGAGAAAATCGGCATGAGCACCTGGATGCCGTCGTGGCCGCAAACGCAAGAGGAAATGCACATCATGGAGTAGACCATCAGCAGCTCGGCAGGGGAAAGGACGAAGCGAGGGGCCAGCCGCCGAAGCAGTTGGTTGAAGCCCGCCAGCACAAGCAGGATGAAAACGGCGTTGAAGAAAAGCGAGACGGTAGTCGGATGGGCCGAGTAGCGCATGATTTCCATCTGCTCGACCCAGTAGACGTTAGGGGGTATGAGGAGCAGGCCAATGAGGAGACTGCGCCACGTCAGCCCTGTGCGGTAGCGTGGCCCCGCAGCCGGCGCGGGTAAGGTGGCAGCTTCATGTTGTACAGCTTCACTAGCGTCCATCGCTAAAGTCAGGTGGCCGGCCTTCCATGTGAGCAGACGTTTTGGGCCGCCGCCGGTCGCGTGTTTGTTTACGTCCCGTCACAGGCTGGACAGACAGGATTTCCGCACCGGCCTGCCCGTTCTTCCACTGCCGCCGCTTCACGAGGAAGCACAAAACTCCACTGCCTCCTGCTGGCGGTGCGTACCTAAGCTATGGTCAATCCGCTACGGCTGGTCCTGCATGCTTAATCCGCAGTAGTCAATCAGGTACGGTTACTCCAGCAGGGTAAGCCCCGCACAGTTATTTCACTATGGTTAATCCGGCCCGGTTAATTCAGTATTGTTACTCCCGTACCCTTAGTCCAGGACGGTTAATCCGGTGCCGTCAATCCTTTTTCAGGCGGATCTCGAAAGACAAAATGCGGCAACGGCGCATATCAAACTCGACGGCTGCCCCAAGGTCTCGGCCGTCGGGACGCAGGCCGAAGCTGACAGTTGCGTGGTCGGCAGTAGCAGTCATGGCCTCAATCTTGTCCATTCGCACGGACTTAGGCACGAGGTCCGGCCACAGCCGCGATAGGGCTCCGACACCATGGCAGATAATGCGCGCCAGGTTTTCGTCGGTGGCAGGAGGTGGCTCGCCAAGCAGCTTTTCGACTTGGGCACTAGTAGCTGGTCGGTAACGCCAGTCGCCGCCAGTGAGGCTGACCGCAAAGTGTGCCGGGGAGTGGATTGTGACCGTGCCTACCAGGCTACCAGACGCGTCATAAAGGTCGGCCATGGGGCGGTCGGATACAGCTTGCTGGACGCGCTTGAGCCGTGCTTCGCGCAAGACGGGCACGTTACGGCTCAGTTCTGCCTGCGCCACTTTCACCGCAGACCTCTCCGCCGATGCCTGCCGCCCAAAGTAGGCTGCGGTGGCAATCCCGGCTATGATGACGATGGCCAGCAGCACGGCGCCATAAAATCGGCGCACCATCGCCCGCGGCGACGGTATGGGCGGATTAGAGTAGTTGCGGTACAAACCCTGTTGGCGCTTCATGGGCCATCTCTGGCCAAGCTATCTAAAGCCGTCGCACCAGCGCACGGACGAGAACTGTAGTCCCCTTAGCTTCGAAACGCCATGTCTCGGCCATCAGGTCGTCCAGCGGGATGGAAACCACCAGGTCTTTCCCCGCGTCTTCCACTCTCGCCGACAAAGGCTCACCGTAACGGTCAAGGACCGAAACTTCTAACGTTAGGCTCGCCAGCCCGCGCAGGCGCAGCGTGAAAACCTTGCCGCGACCCAGCATTTCGGCGGACAAGTGGGCGGCGACCACCACGCTGTGCGGCGTCGCAAATCCCTCAGCGGACGGCTGCTCCTCGGTGAGAGTGAAGTCCAAGGCTGGGTCAGTGGTGAAATCCCGCCACGCTCGGACGGGCCCCGTCAGGATATTGGCCAGGGTGCGCAAACACCGGCCATGGTCAGTTAATGGTTGGCCAGAGGTAAACTGGTCGGTCAGGGCCAGATCCGGTGGCCCGACAAAATGAAACCAGAACATCCGGAACCTGTCCTCGGTGTCGTATCCGTGCTTAAGCGCCCAGTAAAATACGCGGCAGTAAGTATTGATCAGGTACTCTTTCCAGTTAGTCCAGCCAACCTCGGTCTGCCAGACGCCGTGACATTTGCCGCTCTTGACAAACCGCTCATAGCAGACCTCAAAGGCGGCGTTGGTCTGGTAGTGGAAGTCTATTATATCCGTCATGCGCCAGGCGTCATTGTACTCCAGCAGATCGCACAGCTCCTGCGGGCCTGCCGTGCAGGCCCATCCCCCGAAGACTACTTTACCGCCGTGGCTGCGTATAACCCTGGCCGCGGGCAGGTGAACTCTGTCAATGAAGTCCCGCCAGGTGCCCATGTACCAAGGCGGCGGCCAGTTGAACTCGTTCCATATCTGATAGTAGCGCACGTTGAAGGGCGGTGCGGAATATCGCCTGACCGTCAGGTCCACAAACCGCGTCCAGTCACTGACCTTTCGAAAACGTAGATTGGCCTCCGACCCTTCGAGAGCCTCACCGCCAGCCAGAGGCAGTCCGCGAAAACGCACCGACCGGCTATTGCCCACCGCATCGAAAGGACCAACGCTTACCTGCCAGCGATGCCCTGCTTCTTCAAAGGCGTAATCTCCGTCCACCGCCGTCCAGGCCGGAGTATAGCCCACCATCAACACCACTGGCACACCAGCGTTTGCACACTCGAGCACGCGTGCGTCTAAGTCATCCCACTTCCACTCGCCGGGACCGGGCTGGACGGCCGGCCAGGAGGCATCTATGCGTGCCATGCCGAGGCCCAACTGGCGCCATAAATCGGGGCGGCTCAACCGCGCCGGCGATAGGTTGGCCCCGCTGAAGTCCGAAAACAAACCACCCGACTGCGCAGCTATTGGGGCAGTAGCTAGTATGCTCGCCGCAGCGACTACAGCCAGATATAGGGCTGTGACCATACCAGGCCATTATAGCGGCGATGGCAGGCTCAGGAAAACAGAGGCCAAGCTGGCGAAACTGTTCGGTTCTTTCGGGACTGTGGTTCAGGCCATCTCTATGTCGGCATCAAGACTTGCTCGCTGAGCCATTTTCTGGGGAAACCTTCCGGCAAAGGATTGTGCCTGTCCCCGCAACATTCTCTTGCTGTTTCTGCTGCGCGCACCTTTGGAGGCCCTTAAATGACTGTTGCAAACGGTGGTGTTGGCTTATCCAGAGCGGAGAAAGTACACAGCGCTTTGCGCCCGACCCTTCATCTGCGAGAACCTCCAGGAGACGATGAAGAGATTTTGCAGCAGTCCCCTTTTTGGGGGGCGCTTCTCGGTATTCCCTCGGAGCCTTTTCCGTGCTGGCTCCCTCTTACGTGCCCTTGGGTGACTGTTGCAAAACCTGGTGTCGGCCTGTCCGGACGCAGGAAAGCGCGCGAGGCTGTGCAGCTGACCTTGTACCCGCCACTCCTCCTGGCGGCCGGCGAAGCTACTTTTGCAACAGTCTCTTGGAGGACCCCAGAAGAAGTCAACTCGCGCCCGGGGCACGGCAGCTATCGGGCCTCAGACGAAGGGAAAGCAGGGTACAGGTCAGTAGCCACAGCCCAGCGGGCGAGCACCTGCCGTCTTTCCTCGACGTCGTCGGGCAGCAAAAGGGGCCGGCCACGGGCATCAAGCAGCAAGCCTACCTGCCCTCCGGTCACTTCGGCGACGAGACGGCGGCCTGGCCCTGCGCCGCAATCAAACCCTCGCGCCGGCTCGACAGTAGCTACGGCCTTTTCGCCGGTAGGCAGCGGCATCCGCACAAGATCGCCAAATGCCAGTTGGTAAGTTTGCAGGCCACCCGGCGCGTCTAATGAGACGGTCATGCACGGTTCGCCGGGCTTGCCTCGACCGCGAGCAGCTATGCACGTACCCAGCGGCACCAGGCAGTCGCGCCAGAAGACCTGCATGGCCGCCTCTTCGCAGACCGTGGCGAGCACCCCCAGGTGGGGCATCATGAAGATGCTGTCTACGGCCAGCCGGGTCACGCCCTCGGGCTGAAAGGCGTCTACCATCATCATGGCCGCCTGGACCCGGCGCGGAGCATGGCTGAGGACGCCCCCGGAGCCGATGATGAGGTCCAGGCGCATCATGTCCACGAGAGTTTCTCCGGCCACGCGTTGGCGGAAGGCATCGGCAATGTCGCGGCGCTGACGGACGCCCTTGAGGCCGGTGGCCAGTTCCTTGTGCTGGTCGAGGGCCAGGCGGAGAGCCTCGCGGGCCACGGCCTGCTCGACTATAAGGCTGTCAAGAGTCTGCGGGACGGTGGTGGGGCGGATCATCTTATTGCGGATCCGGTTGCTCAGGGCGCGCTCAGCCACTCCTACTCCTGCTGGCAGCCAGCGGGCGATCTTGTCCAGGCCGGCCTCGGCCAAGACCTGGGAGACAGAGTAGCTCATGCCCAGGTTGGCGGAGACGGTGCGGTTGAAGACGCCATCGAAGACCGAGAAGACATCGGTGGTGGCGCCGCCGATGTCCACGCCGAGAAGGTTAAGACCCTCGTGGTGGGCGACGACCTGCATCATGTTGCCCACGGCGGCAGGCGTGGGCATTATCTCGGCGTCGGTGATGGGGAGGAGTTTGCCGTAGCCGGGCGCCTGGGCCATGACGTGCTCGAGAAAGAGGTCCTGGATAGCCTGGCGGGTGGGGCCGAGGTTTTCCGTCTCCATGGTTGGGCGCAGATTCTCTACAATAGTGAGGTCAAACTTTTCGCCCAGGACGCGCTGGATTTCTTCGCGGCAGTCGCGATTGCCGGCGAAAATGACCGGTAGGCGGAAGCGGGTGCCGAGGCGAGCCTGGGGATTAGCGGCGGCTATAAGCTCGGCCATCATTACGACCCGCCGCACTTCACCGCCGTCTATGCCGCCGGAGAGGAGAATCATGTCTGGCCGCAGACTGCGCATCTGCTCGATGCGCTGATGAGGAGCGCGGCCGTCGTCGAGGGCTATGACATCCATGACAATGGCACCTGCACCCAGGGCGGCCCGCTGCGCACTCTCCGCCGTCATCCGCCGGACAAGCCCAACCACCACTATCTGCAGGCCGCCCCCGGCCGACGAAGTCGAGAAATAGCCGTCCACGCCCCGGCCATTGGCCGCAGGCTTCACCAGCTCACCGTCTTCGAGGAGCCGCCGGCCCGACAGCTCCTCAACCTCAAAGAAGGCGTTCCGGACGCCAATAGTCACGTCCTCGAAGGGAGCCTCGACGGTGGTGGGAGCTTCGCCGCGCACCACCAGCCGATATTCCCCACCCTGGCGCTCGATCAGAATGGCCTTGGTGGTTGTTGACCCGCAGTCGGTGGCTATGATTACGTCAAGCTTGCTGGTGCCCATTGGACTATTCTGTTTTCTCAGGAAGCTATTGCAAAACTTGCTTTCCTAGCTCCCACACGCGGCCCAAGGTCAATGCTCGAGAGCAAGGCTTTGTGCACCTTCCTCACTATAGATAGGCCGACACCGGCTTTTGCAACAGTCCCCTTTGAAAAGGGTTGTTCTTCTGCTTTCATCCCAAACGTTATCTTTGTTCCGACTGTCGCAAAACCATCGTATCACGAGTGAGTCGTGCCCATGCAGTGCAGCCTTGGGACGCAAACCCATATCTTACGCGGACTCGCACCCGCGTCGAGGCACGTCTTGCAACAGTCATCTTCCTGTTTCCACTTCTCAAGGCTGCGGTGGCCCCTGCTTGCCCGTCGGTGCATCAGGACTGGTCTGCTGAGTGTGCCGCGAAGCTAACAGGGCCTGCTCGTCAAGCTCTTCCAGTCGGTCGCAAAGCCACGAGACCTTTCGTCGGTCGTGGAGTGCCTCGGCGATTATTCTGTACTTCTCCGCGGGCAGAAACGCGCCGACGAAAGGCTCTAGAAAAACCATAAACTCAGCCGTCACGAAGCTCAGGGGGCGCATGGTCTCAAGCACGAAAACAGCCGCCGGCGCCAGGCCACGGGCGTGCAGGCTGCGGGCAAGGTCTTCCAGGGCGGCCATCTGGGCAGTCTCGTCAGGCTCGGCGTCATAGTCGCCCGAGACCAGGCCGCCTTCCCCCTCCCTGCCCGGCATCTCTTCTCTTTCTTTCGGCGGCTTGCCTGGCAGTCGCATGGCTAACATGTTAGGCTGCCAGTACCCCCGCTGCCAAGAGGCCCCAGCGGTGTGGCCCGATTCAGCGATCTGGAGGATTCCAGTTCCCGCAGTGGCTCCAACCTGGAAAAGGCAGCGAAAGCTTTTTCCGAGGGACTGCTACAAAAGTCGCTTTCCCGGCCCCTTATACGCAATCGCAGGTAGAAGATCGGGCGCACAGCGCTGTATCCCTCGCCACTGCGGATAAGCCAACACCGGCTTTTGCAACAGTCCCGTGGGGGAAACCCTGTGACAGCCGTTGCAAAACCGTGGTTTCATGAGTAAGTCGCCTCTGCCCGGTATAGCTTGGGGGCGCAAACCTCCGCCGTACACCTTCGGGCAGCTGTGTGGAGGATAGTTTTGCAGCAGTCACCTGAGGTGATTGTCGCACACCTCATCTTTACGCGACTGACTTCCGTGGCGGGTACAGCCGTGGGGCCGCAGAGGTCACACTTTCTGTGCCAGGCAGCCCCCCAAAGGGCCGGTTGCAACAGCCTCTATAGGTGAAAGGGGCTTTCTCTAGACCCGCAGGTCAAACTCTTTCGCCCTGCTCCCACCACATGCACTCCGTCAGGACACAAACTTCGGCCCCGCGAAGCACAGGGACCTACTTTCCGACGACCGTGTTTCGCCTCCTGGCCAGAGCCATTAGCGCAGCAGCAACCACGTAGATAATTAGGCCGACTGCTATCGTGCAGCGAAAGCCGGCAATCTTGGCCACCGCCATCGCTGCCGAGGAGCCTATGACTGATGCCACGCCGTTCACCGCCCACAGCCATGGCACCGCTGCGCCTCCCACTTCGGCCACCACTGCCCTAATACCCGTGGGGAAGGGCACGCCCATCAACATGCCCAGAGGCACTATGGCGGCCAGCGGGACCAGGCTGCGCACCCGCACGGCCCAGGAAAGTGTCGCCGCGAAAAGGGCAG
>JANZZA010000315.1 GCA_026419655.1 Armatimonadota bacterium
AAATCACACAGTCCATTATTTGCGTCCGGACATGGCTCATACGGCGATGCGTGGTGTATAATAGAAATGTTGGGTGGTGATGGTTAGGCCAGCCGTCCGCTCAAGAGGCTCCTGAGCACTGGTTCCGCGGGGAAGACGTGACCCGCGGCGGTGAAAACGCAGAGAGAAGCTTGTGCCCCCTTTGGAGACATCGGCTGAACCCCGTGGGCGCAGCGTGGAGGCAGCCCAGTCGGTTTCGATTCCTTAAGAAGCTCGGAAGTAAGCAGCTAAGGGTAGAAAGAGTTTGATGACCGTTGTATATCAGTACCAATAGCGCGTATTGCGAAAAACATCAGGACCTCCCAACATCTATGTAAAACAGTAGTCGCCCGTCGCCGAGCAGATGCATCATTCGTTCACAGCAGCCGGGCCACGGGGTAGGAGACGGCGCGCTAAAGTAGAACACGACTTAGGCCAGGGATGGCAGCACCTACCTTGCAGGACAATCTGCCAGAGGCCATGCAGGAGGAGGACTATCAATGGCACGTGCAGGTGCCGAAAAGCGGGTAGCTTTTCTTCGCGGAAGGCTGAGGCCAGCACGGGTAGCCCTCGCAGTCACAGACGCAGTGTGCGTCACAGCCGCCTTGTCGTTGGCCGCGATGTGTCATTACAGCGGCAATATCCCCGCTGTGGCCTGGAAGAGTCTGCAAGGAACAGTGCCGCTGGCTGCTGCCTTCCTCGTCGGCACGAACATCCTTTTCGGACTATATAACCGCGTGTGGAGATATGCCGCAGCCGACACTGCCGTTGCCATTGGCGCGAGCGTGACCATCTCCCAGATAGCAGCGGCGTTTGCAGGCAGAGAACTCTTCGGCCCACTGCCTGTCGGCATCTGGGTGACGTCCTGGCTGGCAACCATGGTCGTGACCGGCGCAGTGAGGTTTTTTTGGCGGTCAGTGCGACTCCGCCTCCGGGCCCCCGTGGAGAGCAATAGTACGCCTAAGCGGGTAATCATCTATGGAGCCGGCGACCACGGAGAGCTGTTGGTGCGAAGCCTGAAGGCACAGTTTCGCGGCCGCTACGAAGTGGTGGGCTACGTGGACGATGACCCAGCGAAGATGGGGACCATAGTTGGCTACGCTAAGGTGCTGGGCGGCGGCCGCGACCTGCCTGCGCTGGTGGAGCGATACGAGGTTGACGAGGTAATCCTGGCTATGCCCCGGGCCACGCGGGCGGACATGGAAGCGGCTTTTGAACACTGTCGGGCGGCCGGCGTGGACATCAAGGTGATGCCTCACATCCTTGAGACCATGGAGCCGACTCGGGCCCGACGGGTGCGACAGATAGACGTGGCCGACTTGCTCGGTCGGCATATACTCCCGGAGGACATCAGCCTCCGTGACGACTACATTGCGGGCCGGACGGTGTTGGTCACCGGCGCCGGCGGCTCAATAGGTAGTGAGATCTGCCGGCAGGTGTGCCGGTACAAGCCGAAGCGCCTGATACTTTTGGGGCGAGGAGAAAACCGCATTCACTGGCTCTACCTGGAACTCTCAAGTCTCTATCCAGAGACACAAATCATCCCCATAGTGGGCTGCGTTGGCGTGCGCTCCAGCACAGACAATGTGCTAAGACTCTTCCGTCCCGAAGTAATAATCCACGCGGCTGCTCACAAGCATGTCTACCTTATGGAGTTTGTCCCGGCCGAGGCAGCCAGGAATAACGTCCTGGCAACGGCGGCACTGGCTGAACAGGCGGAAGACTACGGCGTAGAGCGATTCGTAATGATCTCCACAGACAAGGCCGCCTGTCCGTCTAACGTAATGGGAGCGACAAAGCGTATGGCGGAGCTTGTTCTGACGCGCCGCCCGAACAAAGGCACGTCCTTCACGTGCGTGCGCTTCGGCAACGTTCTAGGAAGCGAAGGCAGCGTCCTGGAAATCTGGCGCCGACAGTGGGCCCGCCGCGAACCCATTACTATCACGCACCCCGAAGCCACCAGGTATTTCATGAGCATCCAGGAAGCCTGCTTCCTTGTTCTGCAGGCCGGAGCCCTCAACGGTAACGGAACGATCTTCCTCCTGGACATGGGCGAGCCGATCCGGATAATTGACTTCGCCAAGCAATTTATCACCCTACAGGGCGGAGACCCTGATGCTCCGGAAGCAATCCGGGTGACAGGGCTTCGGCCAGGCGAGCGCTTGCACGAGGTCCTAGTATGTGAACAAGAGGAAGCTGTGCCCAGTGCCGTGCCGCAGATACTACAGGTGCAACCGACAGGAGAACTTCCGTCGTGGTCCCAGATCAGACAATACCTGAAGCGGCTGGAAGAGTACTGCAACTCGGAAAGCGACGAAGCTGTGTGTGGCCTCCTGGAGGAGGTAACCGGCGCGCAACTGTCTGTTGAGAACTGCCACTC
>JANZZA010000367.1 GCA_026419655.1 Armatimonadota bacterium
CTTCCTCAATGCGCCCCAGCTTTGCCAGGCATACCACCAGGCGGGCATAGGCGTCGCCGAAATTGGGTGCGAGTTCTGTCACGCGGCGCAAATGTTCTTCTGCTTCGGCCCAGCGCTCGTTGTAAAGCAGCGCCAGTCCCAGGGAGAAGCGGGCGTCTGGGTCATCGGGGTGCTCCTCGACGACCTTTCGGTATTCCGTAGCCATGGCTTCTAGAGTAGCCGACGGCGCTCGGCCGCCAACCTTTGCCCCGCAGCGCCTGCAAAACCGGTCTTCTGGGTCGAGCTCCAACCCGCAATGCTGGCACTTAGGCACGCTCTTCACCTCCGCGCCCGGCTCAACCTCCGAAAGGCAGTCTCGCGCCGGGTCACGGTGTCCCTTTGGGCAGTCGCGAGCACGGCGGCGTCACCGTCCTGCTCTAAAACGCTTTTCCAGGGAGACTGTTGCAGGAATTGGTGTGCCCCATCCCAAACACAGTCACCGGCAAAAGGTCGGGCGCCACCGAGTCCCACGTTTTCTTCGCTGTCCTTGAGCCAACACCAGCTTTCTCAACAGTCCCCAGGAAGACTCCTTGAAAAGGGGTATCCCTCAGCCCCCGTCGTAAACTCCTTCTGCTGCTCTCCCGCCGGCGCCCTGCGGCGCCGCGCGAGAGGTCCAGCAGAACAACAAACTTCGTGCCCGAGCCATCGACCATTGTTTCGGGCGCGCAGGCCAACAGCACCTATTGCTGTCCTCACACAGGCAAATGTTGCAAAACTCGTCTCGACCTAGCTGCCGTTCCGTGTATGCCGCAAGTTTACGCCTGCAGTTGATACAGCATACTCGCGACTGAATCATGAAGTGATGATTTTCCAGCAGTCGCCACAGGCAAAATCCTGAAAAGTAAGTAGCCGCACGCCCAGTCCACATACTATTCGCCGAAGCCGAGCTCTTCCATCAGCCCGCGGAGCCACTCGACGGCTGCGCGGGCAGCTTCCAGGTCATCCTCAGGTCCCTCACACTCCAGCGCGAGGGCACCTTCGTAGCCGGCCGCCGCGAAGGCTGGAATTATGCTGAGATAAGGCAGGTCTCCCTGGCCGGGTACGCAGGGGTGCCACTCGGCCTGCTCCCCTTCGCCGACGCGCTGGTAGTCCTTGATATGCACGTGAGCTGCATAGCCCACCACGCGACTGACCGCCTCGCCCGG
>JANZZA010000368.1 GCA_026419655.1 Armatimonadota bacterium
CGTTACGTACTTCGTCTTCGAGTGCATGGACTGCGACATGAAGCGGAAGGCCACTCTCATTCCGTGCTGCCTCACCCACAGGTCGTAGATCGGCCTGTACCATTCGTCGAAGCGGTACACACCTTCTTCCGGGTTAACCTCAGCCCAGTCGGGGCGAAAATAGATAATGTCGGCTATTCGCATAAACCATTCATCCGGGCGAGCATCCTGGGGCGGATAGAATAGATACAGGCCCATGCGCGGATTAAAAAGGACATCGTCGGATGGCTTGGGGACAAAGGTTCTCACCGCAGACCCCTCGTTGGGGCCCTGCTGCAGCAGCAAAGCGCTCACGGCTAGCGTCAGAACAAGCAGTCCCGCCATCAGTGTCACCCCCTTGACTCTTTTTCCAAGCAGCTCTTTAAGCGTACGCTGGCTCTCGTCCATCACACACCATCCAGGCTTCCACCTGACCGGCCTTCCCCACGTGTAGCCGTGCTAGCGCGGCATTACCTGCCGGCGTCAACCGATAAACGGCAAAGCCACGCAGGCATCTTAGCCTTGTTTAGAAGGAGCGCACGCAGCGAAAGCCATACACGTAAGAATCGCGGGCTTTAGGGCCGCAGAAATGCCTATAAGAGCTGCGCAGGTGCCTGGGGATGACAAAGTGCCAGGAGCCGCCGCGCAGGACTTTGCAATGGCCCGTGGCTGGCCCGGGTGGGTCGTCCACTGGCGAGCGGGCATAGTAGTTGGGGCTGTACCAGTCCTGACACCAGTCCCAGGAGTTACCGGCCATGTCCATCGCACCGCACCAGCTCGCCCCCTCAGGGAAGCTTCCCACCGGGTAGCTCTCACCGGCCGGCCCCTTGCTTCCTTCCCAGCAGCACCTGGTCGGGTCCCACTCGTTGCCCCACGGATAAAGGCGTCCTTGCGGGCCGCGGGCAGCATATTCCCATTGCGCCTCCGTCGGCAGGGAAAGCCCGTAGTGCTGACAGTAGGCCAGGGCGTCGTCCCAGCCCAGGTCAATCACAGGATGGTCGTCGCCCTGGACGCTGCCTGAAGGGAAACTGGCGCCGGTCTCAAGACAATAGCGACGATACTGGGCATTGGTCACAGAACACTTGCCGAGCCAGAAGCCCCTGGTTATGCGCACCCGATGTACTGGCTTTTCGTCGTAGCAGCCGCGCTCCCAGCCCATGTCAAACTCACCGGCTGGAACCCACACCATGACGCCACCGTCCGGCCCGATGATTTCATCGCCAGCCCGCGTCCCCGGACGGTCCCAGGGCTTGGCGCCGGCGATGAAGCCCTCGGGAAACAACAACAGCCGGGCTAGTCCTGCCAAAGCCATGAACAAGGGCATCGCGTTCAAGCTTTTCACTCCCCTTTGACCCGAACAAGCCACCTGGTAGGACTCTTGGAGTGGTTAGGTCCCAGCCCCCAGCAGGCGCGGCAATACCCTTGTCGCAACCGCCCCATCTGAGCTTTGTGGCCAGTTCGCCGCGTGCCCTGTCGTTCCTCTTTGCCGCGCTGGTAGCCCCGAA
This sequence comes from Armatimonadota bacterium, assembly GCA_026419655.1. GTDB lineage: Bacteria > Armatimonadota > Zipacnadia > Zipacnadales > FEN-943 > JANZZA01. Next base: position 1,524 of record JANZZA010000368.1, read on the forward strand.
AGCGCGGTGGCCCCACGGCAGGGAAACGGCACAAAAGAGTACGGCGAGCAGGTGTGCACAGGAATCTTCCCGCGCTCTTGGGCAGTAAAACTCTTTTCCATCTGGCATGCTTCTTGGTCGGCTTGGCCATACCGGAATTCGTGGACGACTGAGCACTACGCGAGCCAAGCAGGACGGCGACGACACAGTGCTATAATGTGAGACAAGGTGTTGTCGCTCGGGCCACACGGCGTCCGGGAAACCCCCAGAACCGGGTGCTATATTACCGGCCAGTCGGTGGCTGGCCGGAAGCCCCAGCGGCTGAAGGCGAGTAGTCATTGGGGCTGCGCTGTCGGCCCTTGCCCGGTGGCCAGCCCTTGCATGCAGGCTGGAGCTAGGGTGTGGTCCCGGGCTGGCTTGCAATGAGCAGCAGCTAGAAGACCATAAGCGCTGGTTTGCGACGAGTGGCAGCAAAGATACAACCAAGGCTGGTTTGCGATGAGCAGTGGCCCGAATACAACACTTGCTTTGAACACTCACCCATTTGTACCCGCAGGCTTGCCCCTCGGCCGGACAGCGCCGAGAAGGAGGCAGAAAAATGTCCAAGGCCAAGATGATTTGGTCGGCAGCGCTGGTGGTGTTTTACAGCGCGGTTGGGTTGCTAGCTGTGGCCTGGGCTGGTGACACTACGGCCACGTGGCCCAGGTACAGAGGCGCCTGGTTTGATATTAAGTATCCGCCTGGATTCAGGATTGTCCCACGTGAGCCGAGCCGCAGCGGGCCGGCAGGCACCTACGACGGTGTCAGTTTTATATCGCCCGACGGCCTATGCGAGTTCTACGTGTACTCGCCTCAGTGGTCGGGAGAATCGAAGTGGACAGCTCAGAGGCCGGGCGAGAAAACCGTGTCAAACAAGTGGGAGACCAGCGCCAGACGCAAAGTCCACTGGGTGACCCTGCGTGGTCCGAGCGGCAAGTACAGCCGCTCGTACGTAGACACATGGGATTTGCTGTGCGGCACCCGGCTGGTCTTCGGCATCAAGTACGCGAGCGACAAGATTTACCAGAAGTATCGCCCGCGGTATCTGCTGTTCAAGAAGACGCTGACGCAGTACGCCGACTGAGGCAAATGGTCACCGCCGGGATTCCCTCGTGCCCGCGCATAGCCCAGAGGCCAGGGTTTTCGCGGCCAGTCAGGGAGTTTGGCCGGAGCGCTCCGTAAGTTTGGCAGCTTTTGGCCCGGCTGAGGAGCTAAGGGCCGCGGGGTTGGTGGCACACCCCCGCCGGCTCGCGGGACAGTGCCGGGGCCGTGTGGTCTTGTCATATCTCCCGACCGGCTAGGGGCCTTCTTCAGCCAGCCATGCCTCAAGACGCGCCTTCAGGTCATTTCTCGCGGCTCTGAAAGCCTCAAGGACCTGCTCCTCGGTGCCATCAGCGGCGGCTGGGTCTGGGATGGACCAGTGCAGCTTTTTGCCACGCGCAAGCCACAGAGGGCATTCCTGGCTGGCCTGGTCACAGACCGTGATCACCCAGTCAAACTCAGCTACGGGCAAGTCCTCGACCTTTTTTGGGCGCGCGGCGGATATGTCAATGCCAAGTTCTTCCATCACTTTGACGGCTGCCGGGTGCACCCGTCCGGCCGGGTGTGTGCCGGCGCTGAAAACTTCAAGCTGGCCACCAGCCAAATGACGGGCCAAAGCCTCCGCCATCTGGCTCCTGGCAGAATTGCCAGTGCACAGGAAAAGGACTTTGGACCTTTTCATAACTGTATGCCCCCGGATGCGGCTGGCATCTAGAAAGTCGCAAAATAGCGCTTCTTGGACGAAATACCCTGCAAGGTGACAACGCCTGGCTGGAAACGGTTGAAGAAGCTCAATCAGACCCCCTTGTCAATGTACTTGTGCCGATTCCACGTGAGAGCTTTGGAAGGAACCGGTGTCAGGCGGCGCTGCAAGCCGGCGCGGCAGTCGAACCGGGAAAATGGCGGCAGATTAAAGGAATGGTTGAGCTAACCACGCGCCCAGCGCTAGCCCATGCGGCCAGCCAGGTATCGCTCCGTGCGCTCGTCTTTGGGAGCTTCAAAAAGTTGAGCCGTGGGGCCGCTTTCGACCAAACGGCCACAGCGATTTTCATCTACCCAGAAGAAAGCACAGTAATCAGACACCCGGGCTGCCTGCTGGATGTTATGCGTCACGATGATGACAGTATAGTCAGGGACCAGCGAGCGCATCAGCTCCTCAATGCGGTACGTGGCAATGGGGTCCAGGGCCGAGCAAGGCTCGTCCATGAGCAGTATTTCTGGCTCGACTGCCAGGGCACGGGCAATGCACAGTCGCTGCTGTTGGCCCCCGGATAGCGACATCGCATTGAGCTTGAGTTTGTCCTTTACTTCGTCCCACAAGCCCGCACGCGCGAGGCATTTTTCCACGTGCTCAAACAAGGCATGGCCCTTGTACAGGCCATGGACGCGAGCGCCCCAAGCGACGTTTTCGAAGATGGAGGCCGGGAAGGGGTTAGGCTTTTGAAATACCATGCCCACCCGCTTTCGCAGGCGGATGATATTCACGCCCGGCACGTAAATCGGCTCCCCGTCCAGATAAACCTGGCCCGTGAACCTGGCGCTGGGTATGGTGTCGTTCATGCGGTTGATAGAGCGCAAGAGGGTTGATTTGCCACAACCCGACGGGCCCATGAAGGCGGTAATGTGGCCCCGGCGGATGTCCAACTGAACTTCCTTGAGCGCTTCAAAGTCACCGTACCGGACGCCAAAGGCCCGAAAACCTACACAGACCTCAGGGTCCGTTGGGGGGGCAAGGACATCGGTCTCTGCGCCAGCAACTTCCTCAGCAGCCATGGTGTGGCCTGCCGGATCAACAACGCCGTCCCCAGCCCTCCATCCTCGAAAAGCCTCTGAAACCACAGATTCGCACCTCCTTGCGCACCCTTTGGCCAGACTTGTGTTTCCTCTGCACTCCAGGCGTGGCCTTCACTGAATAATCTCGTACTTGCCGCGAGTTACCATGCGCGTTATGACGCTCATACCTAACACCAAGACCACCAGCACAAGGCATGCCGCCCAGGCGAGGCGGTGCCACTCATCGTAGGGCGACATGGCGTAGTTGAATATCTGGACGGGCAGCGACGAGATAGGCTGAGTGAGGGAAACGCTCCAGAACTGGTTGTTGAAAGCCGTAAAGAGAAGAGGCGCTGTCTCGCCAGCTATGCGGGCCATGGCGAGCATGATTCCGGTGATGATTCCTGCGCGAGCCCCGCGAAGGAATACGAAAACAGTGGCCCGCCACTCGGGCGCACCGACTGCAAGCGCGGCCTCATAAAGTGTATAGGGCACGAGCTTAACCATTTCCTCCGTGGTGCGTACGACGGTAGGTATCATGATGAGAGCCAGGGCAAGGGCGCCGCTTAAAGCCGAGAAACCCTTCATGGGCACAACAATCAGCTCGTAGGCCACCACACCCACCACGATTGACGGCACGCCACTGAGCACGTCAGCGGCAAACCTCACCCAGAAGGCAAATCGCCCGCTAAGCTGTCGCGCCAGAAAGAACCCAGCAATTACCCCGACAGGAACGCCAACCAAGGACGCTGCGCCTATCAGGAGCAAAGACCCAACAAGAGCGTTAGCCATACCGCCTCCGCTCTCGCCTATGGGGACGGGCAGCTTGGTGAAAAAATCCAGGTTGAGTGCGGAGGCGCCATTGCGCACCACGTGGTAGAGAACCAGTACCAGCGGCAGGACGGCGGTGGCCGCTAGCAGCCCACAAAAGGCAAGTGAGGCCACATTTGTGACTCTGCGCACCGTCTCGTAGCGCACTAGACCCGTTCCTCCCCAGCGTGGGCCGCAGTGCCCCAGATAAGTAGCCGCGCAAAAGCGTTCACCAGCACCGTCAGGACGAGCAGCACCAGAGCAATCTCGACCAGAGCGGCCGTGTGAATGCGGCCGGTGGCTTCAGCAAACTCGTTGGCGAGAACTGCGGACATGGTATAGCCCGACTGGAAAAGAGACACAGAAATCTGAGGCACATTGCCGATAACCATCGTGACGGCCATGGTCTCGCCAAGAGCGCGGCCCAGGGCGAGAACTATGCCACCGAGAATCCCCTTTCGGGCGTACCGGAGAAGCGGGCCGCGGATTGTCTCCCACTTGGTCGCGCCAAGGGCCAGAGCCGCTTCTGCTTGGGCCCGGGGCACGGCCAGTATTGCTTCGCGCGATATGGACGCGATGAAGGGAAGCACCATGATTGCAAGGATCACACCGGCGGCCAGCATTCCTATCCCAATGGGCGGGCCGGAGAAGAGCGGAATATGGCCCCACCGCTGACCAATGAACTCTTCCACCCGCGCGATGGCCGGCACGGCTACGAAAACGCCCCACATGCCATAGACCACGCTCGGCACAGCCGCCAGAAGCTCAATCATGAACGCTATTGGACGTGCCAGCCACTGAGGCAGGACTTCCGCGAGGAAAATTGCCGCTCCCAGCCCCACGGGAACCGCCATGAGCAGAGCCAGGAAAGAAGAAGCCAGGGTTCCGTATATGAACGGGAGGGCGCCGAAATGCTCAGCGACGGGGTCCCAGGTTTTGCCGACGAGAAAACCTGCTCCAAACTTGCTAAGGGCAGGGGCAGCGCCCAAAGAGAGTACGACGCCGAGTAGGACAGCCAGACCAACCACAGAAGCAGCGCCGGCGGCCAAGATAGAATTGGCCACCCGGTCGCTCAGGACAAAGGCCGGTCTTGGACGCACGTAGACAGCCTCGCCAGCCGACATAGCCCTTGCTCCATTTTACACTAGTCTCGGCGGGGCGCCGCTGGGAAGGGGCGCCCCGCCTTGGCCTGGGTGCGCGAGAGGGCGCGAAGGAGTCCTATTTAGCGGCCTACCTCGATCTGCCCGATCAGGTTCAAATTTTGCTGTATTAGAGCCTGGGGCAGTGGAGCGTAGCTAAGCCCGGCCGCATATTTCTGTCCTGGCCCCATCATCCACTTGAGCAAGTCCACCAGAGCCTTTCCGCGAGTAGCGTCAGGTTGATTCTTGTAGACGATGACGAAGGTCAGACCTGCTATAGGATACGCCTTAGCGCCACTAGCATTCACGACCGGGGCGGCCAGGTCCTTGCGCAGTCGCTGCAGGGCGCCCTGAATGGCCGCAGTGGTCGCCGCGACCGTCGGGCCGACGAAG
>JANZZA010000431.1 GCA_026419655.1 Armatimonadota bacterium
CTGTTTACCACCCTTGCCAAGGCCGCCAATCGCGGCTACTTGAAGGGACTACCGTTTTCCCCAATCTTGCGACCGTTACGTTTGCTCGGCTACGTTCCTATTGCGCCCAGTCAGTAATCCTTGCGTAGACGCAGTAGTTTCTTTGAAGGGAAGGGGTTTCCTCCCGGGGTTTTGTGTCCACCGCTTAGTCAGGCAGGCGGCGCTCGCAGTATGCACAAACCAGGTATCCGCCGGGCAGCCGCAAGGCCTCAGCTGGCAGAGGCTCCTCGGCGGTAATACATCCTGCCTGGCGGCAGGGCGGGGCGTCCCGAATAATCTCTGGCTGCGGCAGGTCTACGCCGGCTGGCGCAGCGGTCAAGCTTTCCGTCGCCGGTGCTGCATCCAGGCCGTACCGTCGCCGCTGTGTCTCAGAGGGCTCCAGGCCCAGCAGCAGGCTGATGAGAGCCATCCGCACAGGCACGCCGCCGTGAGCCTGCCGGAAATACCACGCCCGCGGGTCAGCGTCCACAGCCGGGTCTATTTCGTCCACCCGCGGCAAGGGATGCAGGACAATCATTCTCTCCGGCGCACGGGCGAGTACCTGAGGCGTCAGCACATAGACGCCGCGCACGCGCTCATAGTCGGCCGGGTCCGGGAAGCGCTCGCGCTGGATGCGGGTCATATAAAGCACATCGAGGTCGGCCGCGGCCGCTGATAGGTCGGCAGTCATCTCGGGCCGCCGGCCGGAAATAGTCTCCACCTCTGCGAGGACTTCTTCGGGCATCTGAAGCTCATCGGGGGCAATGCAGACCATATGACTGCCGAGACGCGCCAGGACTGGTGCCAGGGAATGGACGGTGCGGCCGTATTTGAGGTCGCCGCAAAGGCCCACGCGCAGGCCGTTAAGGCAGCCAAAGGCCCGGCGGATGGCAAAAAGGTCAGTAAGGGTCTGAGTTGGGTGTTCGTGGGGGCCGTCGCCGGCATTTATAACGGGCACGCCAGCGTAGTCGGCAGCCACCTTGGCCGCGCCCATGAGCGGATGGCGAATCACTATAATGTCGCAGTAGCCGCCTACGATTCGGGCGGTATCGGCCAGGGTCTCGCCTTTAGCCGCCGACGAAGCCCGCGGGTCGGCAAAGCCTACAACCTGCCCGCCCAGCCGCAGCATCGCGGCCTCAAAGGACAAGCGCGTGCGGGTGCTCGGCTCGTAGAAGAGC
>JANZZA010000447.1 GCA_026419655.1 Armatimonadota bacterium
TAAGCACAAACTCCGACGCCGCAACTTGTTCTTCAGACGCCGGGACCGCCTCCAGCCATCCCCACTCACCCTGGCTGGTGACGCGCGGCGCTAACTCAGTGCTGGTAGCATCCCGCCCAACTGGCCTCCAGGTGGCCAAAAGCTCCGCCCCTGCGTCGCAAGAAATGCGCCACACTCCGGCAGGCAGGTAGCAAATTGTGCGCCACGGCTGCTGCCGGGTGAAAGCCACCCGCCGCTGCCCGAAGGGTAGCCAGTCACTTGCAAAATCCTGCGAGAAACCAGCCGCCGCCCGCAGTTTCAACGGCTCCTCGCTCTGGCCCATCCAGCCACGGTAGCGCGCGGTCAGTCCAGCCAGGGTGCCTGTCCCCGCCTGGGCCACGTACCCAAGGCCGTTGGTGCCGTGAGCCGCCTGCAACCATAGGAGGAAACCACAGGCGACTTGGGCTGCTTGAGGCGAATCCGCCTCCCCTGCATCATAGGGACCTCGCGCAACCCACTGCTTCACGCAGCCGCCCACCTGCTTCCTTACATAGCCCTCCAGGTCCAGGACACCAAGAGGCCAGAGACCCTGCAGCCACGCCAGGCCCTGCGCTGACGACCACACCTGGCGCTGGGTCTGCTCTGCCTCGAAAGCCAGCGCCGACAGCAGCCAAGCCTCGCCCACCAGGCCGGCGATGGAGTGCTCCGGGCGCGCGTAGCCTGCCAGAGGCGGCAGAAGGGCGTGGCCAATTTCGTGGGCCAGCTCGCGCAGCCATTCCTCCCCGGGCCGCAGGGCCGCCACCTGGTACAGGTACACGTCGCCATTATCGTGCCCCCCACCAGCCGGCCCTCCCTCGCACAGCCACACGCGCACCGGCCCCTGACGGGCTGGCAAGCCCGGCCAGCACGCCAGATAAACGTGAAATCTTGCGGCAATCCGCGCAAGACTCAATGCCAGAGGCCCGTAGTCGCGCCCGTCCCGACTCAGTATCTCGCTGGGGTAGTACACATCCGTAGCCCGCGCCAGCGTGCTGTCTGTGGCATCCCTCTGCACGAATACGTACACCACGCGGTTGAACTGGCACACCTCTCCCCTGTCCACTCCCGGAGGCACAACCCGGCGCACGGGCCCAGACGTGTGGCGCATCTCGGCTGGATACATGGCCGAGACGGTCACAGCAGCCTGCCGCGGCATGCCGTCTGGCCCGACCACCTGCAGGCGCGCAAACCGTACCGGCAAGGCCGCCAGATGCTCTAGCCGCAGTCGCGACGGAAACCTTTCGCCATAGAAAATGCTCTCCAATCGCTCGGAAGCATAACGGTTAGACGGCGCGAAGGTCAGCGCAGCAGCGTAATGCTCCACTGCGTCGTCCACACGGTTCTGCAGTTCGAAGACGTAGCCCAGGTTGTTGTGAAGCTCCGGGTCTGTGGGGAATCGCTTCAGTGCATCACTGAGCAGGGCAATGGCGTCGTCAAGCTTCTCCGCGGCAACGAGCTGACGGGCTTGCCTTAGAACTCCGGAAGTGCTGTCGGCGGGCTTCGGCTCGGCCCCGAAGCAAGCCGCCGCGACAAGAACTATTACCGCAGCCATCCAGCGCAGGCTGGATACCCCCAAGGGCTGTGCCACGGCTTAAGCCCCCTCCTTACGGTGGCAGGAAATGCTCTGGATGATTGCAGCAATGCCCTCTTCGTCGGCCGGGTCTACAACTGCCTCAACGTGATAGATTTTGTTGCCAGGCTCACATACCCAGGCTGCTCCTCGAAGCACATCAGGATAATGCCGGCCGAGCATCCTCAGCCCAATGGCCGCCAAATGCAGCCACGGTATATTCGTTGGCCCGGCAATGGCCAAGCCCTGGTGCCCGTTGACCTGCACAGGCCTCAGCTCCACGCTGAAGCTTCGCCACTGCTTGCGGTTCTTATCGCGAAGCCACTCCTCAAGACTAGTGTCGCGAAGAGCCACGTTAGCCAGACCCCACCGCGCAATCCGCAGGCGGTCGCGCCCGCGCTCGAAATCCAGCTCCAGCAGCCCCGTCAGAAGCCGCTGGCCCACCAGCCGGAAGCTCGTCGGCACCTCACACGAGAACTCGTACAGCGACCACAAGCATCGGTCTTCGTCAGGATGGTCATCAAGGCCGGCCAGCAGCTTCTCAGCCAGCTCCTGGACCTGCGCACCCACTGGCCCCATCGTTTGAAACAACATCGTCCGCTCACAGGTTCTGCAGTACCAGGCTGCCCCAAAGGCCTCCTGCTCGCCGCGCCAGTGGAAATAGCGCACGCTGCTTCGTTCCCGCGGCATCTTGAGACCGGACTTCGTGCTCTCGGCCACGTCTATTTTCCGCCCGTCGCGGCCCTTGGTGAGGCTTTGCAGATACCGGCTAACCACCCGCTCCACGTCCACGAAACCCCGATTCTGCGCCCATTTTACTTCGAGCCGTGGCTGGTCAGGCCCATCAAGGCGAAAATAGCCTTCTTCGTACGTGCCCGTGAGAGCAGCAGGCGTCCACTCCGGGGGCACCAAAACCTTTATCCCCTGCCACCCAAAGGGCACCCAATCTCGCGGCACCTGTACTGGCCTGGCTTGCCTGGACATGGCCTTAGAAAGCGCTACAAATCAAAATCAATCCGCCGCCTGCGCACATATATGCTGTTCAGCAACCCAATGATTATCATGCATGCAAGCATGTGGCTACCACCGTAGCTGAGCAACGGAAGAGGCATGCCCTTCACCGGCGCCAGCCCCAGGGTCATCCCCACATTCACAACTATGTGCACCCCCAGCACGCCTGTAAAGCCAGCCGCCAGCAGCCGCCCAAAAGAGTCCCTGGCCGTGGCGGCTATGGACAACCCGCGATAGAGCAGAAGTCCAAGCAGGGCGAGAGCACACAGGGCCCCAACAAGCCCCAGCTCCTCGGCCACCGCCGTGAAAACAAAGTCAGCCTCCTGGTCAGGTATGAAGTTGAGTTGGGTTTGGGTACCTCGCAGGTAACCCTGGCCCAGCAATCCGCCAGAACCTACCGCGATAAGCGCCTGCTTTACCTGCCAACCGGCACCCTGTGGGTCGGCATCCGGATTGATGAAGGCCAGCAGCCTCTCTTTCTGGTGTGGCCTGATAAGCCCCGCCGACCACGCGCCCACAAAACCCCAAACAAGCAGGGCTACCACCGCCACCAGATGCGCCGGCTGGGCACCGGCCACAAACAACATGCACAGCCATGCGCCCAGAAGCACCACCGGAGTGCCCATGTCGGGCTGCGCAGCAGCCAGCAGCATCGCCGGCGCCACCATAGCAAAGGTCGCCAGCACCGTCTTGCCGTCAACGCTCGCCTCCTCCCGCCGCGACAAATACGCTGCCACCATTATTACCGCCGCGATTTTGGCAAGCTCCGTCGGCTGAAGGTGAAGCGGCCCAAGAGGAATCCAGCGCTGGGCCCCCCGTACTGTTGCCCCAGCCACCAATACCAGCGCCATCAGAAGCAGCGTGGTCAGGTAGAGACCCAGAGCGAGGGGCTGTAGTCGCGCATAGTCAAAAAGATTCATCACCACTAGAAGGCACAGCCCCAGTAACACCCACACCACCTGCAGCCAGTACCTGGGCAGCCCGCGGCCACCATCGCCATGGGTGCAACTGTAAATCATCGCAACCCCAAGCACCGCCAACAAAAGGGCCGCTCCCAAAAGCACCAGGTCACTCTTGACAAAAAAGATGCGAATCATCGCCTCACGCTTGCCCGCCGCTCTTGCGCTGCAGCCACATACGAAAAAGCTCTCGTTTCAGTTATGCTCTGCCTTCCCAGGGTCTGACGGCACGGCCCTGGCAAACAGCCGGAACTTTGCAATATCGGCCTTCAACAACTCAGCTTCAACCTGCAGCCTCTCGCGCGCGGTGACAATCTCCAACAACCGCTGGCGCACCGTCAAGTCTACCGCCAGATGCGCGGCCACCATATAAGAAAGCCTCGACGGCTGCGTCGGGATCTCCATGGTCGCGGCCATAGGCGCTACAAGCTGCGCCAGAAGCTTCAAGTGTTCACAGAACAGTTCGCGCACCCGCCCCACCAGCTCGGCTGGAGCATCGTCAATCTCCTTCAGTCCTGCGTAGTCCGCCTCAACCGAGGGATACGGCTCCTGGCTGACTGGCCCCGAAATGCGGAAACGGTGGCGCCCAATGCCGATAACACGCCACGAGCCCTCCTGTGCAGGCCAGGCGCGGGCGATTATTACCTCAACGCCCACCGGGTGTGGGGTAGCCGGCCCCCCAACCTCCTTCCCCTCGGCTATGAGGGCGGTGCCGAAAAACCGCGGCCCCCGCAGCACTTCCTCCAGCATCTGCAGGTACCGGTCCTCAAAAATGGTGAGCACCACGGGCATCCATGGGTAGACTACGGAGTTTAGAGGCATTATGGGCAGGCGCATATCATTCCTCAGCATCGCTGACTCGACTTGCACACAAACGCCCGCTTAGCTACTATGCTCTGTAGTGACCAGAAATGACACCCGACGAGCTTTTCCACCGCGCCCAGGCCTCCGTTGTCTCCCTGTCCACCGCCGACGCAGCAGCCCAACTGGCCGAAGCCAACACCGCCTACGGCTTGGCTAAGATCATGGCTGCCCAGATGGCGCTGGGCCTCGAACCGCAGGCCTGTTTCATTGCAGGCCCAGACGCTACCATCACCCGCCACGCTCCCCGCTGGCTGGCGGGATTTGGATACGGCGGCAAGCTCTTCTGGGACTTCGGGCAGCCGGCTGTCGTACTCGATGCAAAGCCCAACGTGTGCGGGATGCTGGTCGGCGGCCTCCAGCATCAGCCTGACACCACTGCGGTCGGTGAAGCAGTCCAGGCGTTGCTATCTGAGCCAGCCGTGATTGATGGAGTAGCCGTGAAGTGGGATTTCGCGTCGGGCAACCATTTCATTGACGTATTCGCTGCCCACGCCATGGCGCCCGATGTCGAGGTGCCCCCCTGGATTTTCATAGTCCACTCCTCTTGCCCAGAGCTCCGTCCACCCTCAGCCCTCGGGCCGGGACTTTACTACGACGCCTCGCCGGACCTGCTGGCAGCAGCGCAGGTTTTCGACACCCCCTGGGGACCTCTGCATGTGCTCCTCGGCCCCCAGGCTACAGACTACCTCGACTTCCACGAAAGAGCCTCGGCCTTCGCCGCCGCCAAGCGTACCCTCGCCGCCGAACGCCTCTTCGGCGAATACTGCACCTTATTCAACGGATTCCACCAGGGACTGCTGTCGGACTCCGAAATGCTCCTGGGCTGCCACCATTCCCTCTGGCCAGGCCTGCTACCCCTCACGCTCCGTCCCGACCTGCCTGCCTATTTAGTCCGCGGCCTGCCCAACCTTCGGGCAGACCTACTAGACGCCGGCATCTTCTCAGACCGCACGCCAGCCTATGTACTAGAGTGTGCTGCGCGCGCCAACATTGTACCACACGGCGGGGGCTACGCCCTCGAGGGCCTGCGCCGTCTTCGGCGCCACTGGGTCGTGGGCCCTGTCAGGTTCTTCGAGATGGAGCGCGACACCGGTGCTTCCTGTGACCTCATCACCGACCCCACTTCCCTGCCCATGCGCTATCGCGGGCGCCAGGTGCTACTGCGAGCGATAGAATTCGGTCTTGCCCAGCCCGTCGTTCGCCTGGAGCCAATTCTCGTAGTCAAGGCCTGAGCCAGCCAAAGTCACGCGCCGCAAAAGGGCGCGTACAGTGGAAACAGCACGAAAAAGTTTGGGAAGGGGGTTTGGGGGACAACCCTTTTTAAAGGGTTTCCCCCAATAAGAAGTTCCCTTGCGTTCTCTCCGTCCCAGGCAGCTTTTTGGGTTCCACTTTCACAAAACCGGCCAGTCCAACGGGGACGGGCCGTTTAGGTGGCCCTTTGCGGCTGGTGAGGAGCAGTCACGACCATATTATCGCGATGGACAGCCTCGTCGTCGCCCCGGCGCCCCAGGATCCTCTCCACGTCTCGCGTGCGGTGACCGGCTATTCGGCGCAGCTCCTCGGCGCTGTAAGACACCAGGCCCCTGGCCAGTTCCTCTCCCTCTGGGCCGCGCACAATCACCACGTCCCCGCGTGAAAAGTCGCCACGCACTTCCCGCACGCCTACAGGAAGCAGAGAGGCGCCGTCCTCGGCCAGCAAGGCCCTCTTGGCCCCTTCATCCACCACCAGCTCACCGCTCGGTTCGGCCGTCGTAGCCAACCAGGCCTTCCGCGCCTCCATTGGCGGCCCTGGCACGAACACAGTACCCAGCCGCTCACCGTCGAGGAGGCGCACCACGACTCCAGGCTCGCGCCCGTCCCCAATCACGACCACAATGCCACACTCGGCGGCCATCCGCGCCGCCTCCAGCTTGGCGCTCATGCCCCCGGCCGATTCTGTACCTCCCGTCCCGCCGGCACACCCCGAAAGGTCCTGCCCCGGCAGCACAGCCGGTACCAGCCGAGCATTTGCATCCTGCCGCGGGTCGCCCGTCAGCAAACCGGGCTGGTCCGACAAAAACACCAGCGCATCGGCCCGCACCTTTATGGCCACCAGGGCCGCCAGCCGGTCATTTTCCCCAAAAGTAATGCCCTCGATAGAGACGCTGTCGTTTTCGTTGATGACCGGCACGGCCCCCTGGCGGAGCAGAGTCTCCAGGGTATTTCGGACGTTGAGATACCGCTCGCGGTGGGTCATATCCTCGGCGGTGAGAAGAAGCTGCGCCGGGATGAGGCCGTGAGGCGCGAAGGCCTCAGCATAATGCAGCATAAGCTCGGGCTGGCCGATGGCCGCCATGGCCTGCCGCGCACTCACCGACCCCCGCCCTACGTGGGCCAGGGCACGCCGCCCCAGGTGCACGGCACCTGACGTGACCAGGACCGTTTCGACTCCTCGCTGCCGCAACTGGGCCACCTGACCGGCCAGGTCATTCAGGAAGGCACGGTTCACGCCCCCTTCCCGCGCAGCTACTATCCGCGTGCCCACCTTCACGACTATACGCCGCGCCTTAGCCAGTTGGTCTCGCGCCCGCCTTTCCTCGTCCATTTCCTTCGGTGCCGCCTGTCTTTATTCTCGGACCTGTCCGTCGCCCCGCACAACGTACTTGTAAATGGTCAGCTCCCGCACCGACATTGGCCCCCGTGCATGAATCTTGGCCGTCGAAATCCCGATCTCAGCGCCGAGGCCAAACTGCCCGCCGTCCGTGAATCTCGTCGAAGCATTCCAGTACACGCACGCCGAGTCTACTTCCCGCAGGAAGCGCTCAGCGTTCTCCTCGTTGTCGGTGATGATAGCCTCCGTCAGTCCGGAGCTGTGGCGTGCGATAAGCTCCATGGCCTCATCTATCGAGTCCACCAGCCGAATGGACAGAATGAGGTCGAGATACTCTGTATCCCAGTCCTCGTCGGTGGCTGGTTTGCAGTTTTCTACAAGCTGGCAGGTCGTGGGGCAGCCGCGCAGCTCCACCCCGGCAGCAAGAAGGTCCTCGGCAATGGCCCGCAGCGCTTCCACGTTAGCCGAGTGAACGAAAAGATTCTCCACTGCGTTGCACACACCCGGCCGCTGGACCTTGGCGTTATGGACAATTTTTACCGCCATTGGGATGTCACAGGTCGCGTCAACGTAGATTTGGGTAAGGCCGCGGTCATGTTTGAGCACGGGCACAGTAGCCTGTTCAGTGACGGCGCGGATCAGGCCCACGCCCCCGCGCGGCACGATGAGGTTAATGTATCCGTCAAGCCGCGCCATCGCTGGCACCGCTTCCCGCTCCGTAAAGCGCAATATTTCTACCGTGCCGTCCGGCAGGCCCGCATCCCGACAAGCCTCCGCCATGAGGTCTGCAAGGGCGATGTTAGAGTTGATGGCTTCGGACCCGCCCCGTAGCAGGCAGGCGTTGCCCGCCTTGAGGCACAACGACGCCGCATCTATGGTAACGTTAGGCCGCGACTCGTAGATTATCCCCACGACGCCGATGGGCACGCGCACCTTTGTAATTCGCAGACCATTGGGCCGTGTCCACTCCTCTATCACTTCCCCAATCGGGTCAGGCAGCGCGGCCACTTCCTCACAGGCCACCGCCATTTCCTCAATGCGCTTGTCGTTGAGCTTCAGCCGGTCGAGCATGGCCGACGACAGACCGTGCTCCTGCCCCCGCTCCATGTCCAGCGCATTGGCATTGAGGAGCTTGTCCTTGCTGGAGCGCAACAGTTCAGCCGTGCGCAGCAGGGCTGCATTGCGCTGTTCTCCCGGACTGTAAGCAAGTACCTGAGCTGCTGCCTTGCAGCGGCTCGCAAGCTCCCTAACCGCGGCTTCGACGCTGCTCATGCCTGAAGACCTCCGTCGCCAGCGAGTGGCCGCCCCGCTGTCACTGTGATGAATGTGATGAATCGGCCTGGCTCAGCCCCCACTCAGGGGGTAGACGGCGCAGATAAGAGTATACCGCAAGGGCAGCGGTGACCACCCCACCACACAGGAAATAGGGATTCCGCCACACCGCGACCGTGATTGCGGCCCAGGGCAAAGCCGCAAAGACCAGGGCTATCATCAAGCGCTCGAAGCACCGCCGGGCTGGGCGCATCAGGTGCTTGCCCAACCATGAGGCCGCCAGCGCTCCACCCGTTGCCGGGCCAGCCATCCATGCCAGGACCGTGCCTGACCCAGGCTCTGCGTGCAGGCACATGGCCAGCGCCATCCCTATCCCCCCACCAGCAGTTACCGCACACATCCCAAGGCCCCAGTTCGTCAACATCCCCGCTGGTGCCAGTCGCTGGCCTTTTCCCACCGGCACTGGCTCACGACACCACGGACAAACCTCCCACCTCCGCTCATCCAGCACCCGGCCGCAAGTGGGGCACCTCGGTCCTCGCGTCTCATCCACGGCGGCTCATCTCGCCACAACTGGACTGCTAAAGCTCAGTTCTCGCCCCTCGTGGCCTCAATTGTAGTCCGGCCGGGCGCAGCCTGCCACCAGGTAAGCTACATCCTGGCCGAGCCCCTTGGCCTCCGGCTGAACCCCCCTTGCATGGGACAGGCAACACGAAAAACTTTCGAGAAGGTG
>JANZZA010000466.1 GCA_026419655.1 Armatimonadota bacterium
GCACCTACCTGCTTGTCTGGCAATGCCTGGTTGCCTAAAGACCCTCACTCGGGCAAGTGTCGGAAACTGCAAAGACTTCCCTTTGCCAGCTTTTCTGGGGGAAACCCTTTCAAAAGGTTGTCCCCCAGGCCCCCTTCCCGAACTTTTTCGTGCTCTTTGACAGGCTTTTGCTGTGGCACCGCTAACTAGTCTGCTGTACCTGCGAAGCCTAGACGGGAGCGCGGCGGCGGGCTTGGATTGGCCACACGTTGGACCCCGCCGCCGGCAGCCTCATAGTCCTGTAGCACCTTGCCGCCAGCGCCGGTGGTCCAGAAATCCGGCCGCTTGAAGGCCCCAGGATATTTGTCCACGTCGAGGATGATGAGGGGCACGGAGGGCCGCCCTCCGGGCAGTAACAGACTGCGCAGATATTCGGCCGGCCAGGGAATTTTCGTGTCCATGGGCCAGGCACCCGGCGTTTTGGCGGCGATGCTTCTGAATTGCTCGGCGCTCCCGGTTATGACTATGGCTACAGCACCGTCCGGGGGTTCGCCGCGGCCGTACTCGAAGGGTTGTGGAGTGAACCAGGCAACTCTTGCTCTGGAGGGAACGTAGGTCACGCTGACACTAATCGGGTTTTCTGCGTCCAGGGGCATACCCTTGAGGATGACTTCTTCGGCCCAGGGCCAGGACGGCCCCCGCTCGATTTTCACCTGGGCGTCGCCGCGCACCTGTACGTTTGTCACACGCAGGCCGCTCCCCCAGACCACTACAGCCAGGTCTACAACCGCCCGCTCGGGCACAGCGCCGGCAGCGCGGATAGTGTAGTGACGAAGGGCCCCACTCTCAGACACTTCCAGGTCCAGGCCGCTGGCGCCGAGAGGCAAGTTTTTTACCGACAGCCGCGGCCCGCCGAGAAGCATCGGCCGTAGATACGCTCGCCTCGCTGCCGCGTCTGGCCGATAGCCCGTCAGCGCATGCAATACGGCGTCGGCATTGATGCCTGTCTCCCATGGCCGCGCCCGATGCGTCCCCCAGACCCTCTCGGCGGGTTTGTCTTCTGGCGTGTTCATTTCCGCGAAGGCTCCGCTCGGCTCGGCGCTTCTAAGCAGGGCATCAAGAGCCTTTGCTGCCGCCGGGTGTCGAAGCTCAGCCAGGCTGTACAGCAAATAGCCGGGCAACATGCCCACATAGTAGCCGCAGCCCGGCGTGGATTTCACCATGCCACCCGGCCGCGCCAGGTATTTGACAGCGTTCAGCACATTAGCTACCTGTCGCGGGTCTTCCGCGCGGCCATAGCCAACCCACAACGGATTCAGATTGATGCTGGCGAAGGG
>JANZZA010000486.1 GCA_026419655.1 Armatimonadota bacterium
CCCTTCGCAGCCCATTGCCGAGATTTACCCGCGTCTTAACAGCCCGCGGCCTCATACAACGCCACGGGCTTCTCGGGCATGACCTGAAAAAGCCAGCCACGGTGCACCTCCCAGAGGCGTGCAAGAACGCCGCCTTGTACCGTGAAAGCACAAAGCACAGGAGAATGACCCATAAGGACAGGTTGACCGCCACTACCAAGCTGCAGGGTCGTCTCCGGCCATGCGATGCCATGCCTCGACTGCCTCAGCCACCGCCCTAGCCGACCTGTGTAGCGCCTCTAATTCGTGGTCCGGCAAAGCCACTTCCACCACACGCTCGGCCCCTCCAGCGCCGAGAATCACCGGCACGCCCAGACAGACGTCTTTGAGGCCATACTCGCCCTGCAACTCGACCGACACCGGCGCCAAGCGTTTCTCATCAGCGGCAATGGCAGCCACCATCTCTGCCACCGCCGCCGCCGGGGCATAGTAGGCGCTGCCAGTCTTGAGCAGCCGGACCACCTCTGCTCCCCCGTCCCGAGTGCGCTGGACGATGGCTTCCAGCTCCTCGGCGGAGAGCAACTGCGTCAACGGCACACCCGACAGGGTGGCATGGCTCAGGATGGGCACCATGGTGTCGCCGTGGCCTCCCAGAACCATGGCTGAGACATCCTCAGCCGAACAGCCTAAGCGCCACGCGACAAAGGTGCGAAAGCGGGCCGTGTCCAGCAATCCGGCCATGCCCATGACGCGTGTCCGCGGCAGGCCAGTGACACGCTGCACGACATGGGTTGTCACGTCCAGCGGGTTAGTGACCACCACGAAGATAGCATCAGGAGCAACAGCAAAAACCTCCCGGGCAATGCTCGCTACTATCTTGGCATTTACGGCCAGAAGGTCTTCGCGGGACATACCAGGCTGTCGGGGCTTGCCGGCAGTTATGACCACGACGTCGCTGCCCGCTGCGCCCTCATAGTCCTGGCCGCCCGTAATGCGGCGTGAGTGGCCGACAATGGGTGCTGCCTGGGCCAGGTCGAGGGCTTTCCCCTCTGCCAGTCCCTCGACCACGTCCACGAGATACACGTCGGCGATGTCGCCCTCGACTATGCGCTGCGCACATGTCGCTCCAACATTACCTGCGCCAACCACGGTAACTTTCATGTGGATGCCCCCTTGCCAGACCGCCTGTGACGTATATAATGGTCGCGATGCAGCTATACCTGAAGCTCCTGGCCGCAGCTACTGTCGAGGCATTGCTCCTGTGTGCCCTCTCCCGCCTGCTATTTCTTGCAGGCTATCGCCTCTTTGGCAGTCCCCGCCATACGACGGGTGGGTGGCTGTGGCACTTATTCCGCGCCCCGGGTAACCTCGTCCATGAAATGAGCCATGCCGTTGTGCTCTTCGCCACCGGCTATCGGGTCAAGCGCGTGCGGCTCAGCCTGCGTGACCCAAGGGGACGGGGCGAAGTCGTCGTGTATGGCCGATGGCTGCGCCTGGTCCCCGACAAGTGGGCATGGGCTTTAGCCTCCATGTCGCCTCTCGTGGCCGGCATCGCCACGCTCCTGTTGCTAATGCACTATCTCATCGAACCAGGCGCCGTCGGTGCCTTCGCCGCACCCTCGGTCGGAGAAGCTCTTGTCGCCCGTGCATTCGCCGTGCTCTCCCGCATCCCCTGGAGCCACTGGCCGACCTACGTGATACTTTTTCTGGTTCTCAGCGTGGGGTCCGAACTCTCCCCCAGCGACCGAGACGTAAGAACAGCCCTCCCGCGACTGGCTGCCGCCGCGGCTCTTGCTTGCATGGTGGGGGCAGCCTTTTATATTGCGCCGCCAGGAGCTCCTGCGCGCACCTGGTTTGACGCCACCGCCCTGCCGACGCTCAGGCGTATCATCACAGCTCAGGAACTTGCCCTAGCCCTCTGCGGAGCCACTAGCCTGCTCCTTCTAACACCGGTACTGCTGCGCGACGCGTTGACAGCCCAACCAGCGTCCCAGTATCCCCGTCCGCGAAAACCAGCCCGGACGTCTCGCCCCCGCCGCAGCCCCCCGGCCCGTGCTGCCACCAGCAACTGCCCACCCCACGGGCCACACAAAGCTTAAAACCATTTCTCAGCCGACCCTTGCAAAGGCCGCTCTTCCAACCGCAATAAGTGACCCCAAGCAAAAGACCGACCACACAACTAAGTACCCTTTTCAGTATATCAGCTAGGACTACTCCAGCTTCTCCAAAAACCACCTGAGGGCTACCCCTGGAAAAGGGCTCTCCCCCAGGCTACCTTGCCACACCTTTTCATGCTGCTTCCACCACGCACGCTGTGACATCGCTTGCTCTTTTCCTTCAGCCCTTCAGGCGAGCAATGATTGCGTCGGCCATCTCCTGCGTGCCGGCGGCGGTTGCGTCGTCGGGGGTGGGCTTGAGGTCGTAGGTCACGTAGCGCCCCTCGGCGATGACGTCGGCTACGGCCTGCTCAAGGCGCCGGGCAGCCTCAACCTCGCCCAGGTGCTCAAGCATAAGCACAGCCGACAGAATAGTCGCGCAAGGATTGACCTTATTCAGGCCTTTGTACTTGGGAGCACTGCCATGCGTCGGCTCGAACACGGCACAGTCATCGCCCAAATTCGCGCCAGGGGCCAGGCCGAGGCCACCGATAAGCCCGCACGCCAGGTCTGAAACGATGTCGCCGTACATGTTGGGCAGAACCAAAACGTCATAAAGCTCTGGTTTCTGGACAAGCTGCATGCACATGTTGTCAACTATGCGGTCCTCGAACTCTATGCCACTATCGGCATACTCCTCGGCTACACGGCGCGCAACGGATAGGAAAAGGCCGTCGGAGTACTTCTGGATATTGGCCTTGTGCACGGCAGTTACCTTGCGACGGCCATGGGCGATGGCGTAGTCGAAAGCAAAGCGGACGATGCGCTCGGTGGCGTACTCAGAAATAGGCTTGACGGTGATGCCGCTGTCAGGCCGGATGTGCTTGCCCGTCTTTTGAGCGACATACTCGATAAAATCGGCCGTCTCGGGCTGGCCGCACTCGAACTCGATGCCCGCGTAAAGGTCCTCCGTGTTCTCGCGGACGATAACCAGGTCAACGCCCGGGTAGTGGCTTCGGGCGCCGGGATAATATTTGCAGGGCCGCAGGCAAGCGTAAAGGTCCAGCGCCTGACGCAAGGCCACGTTGACGCTGCGAAAGCCAGTTCCCACAGGCGTAGTGATAGGCCCCTTGATGGCCACTTTATTGCGCCGGATTGACTCTATTGTTTGTTCAGGCAGCGGTGTGCCGTACTTTTCTATTACCTCTGCGCCAGCCTCGGCTTTTTCCCACTCAATCGCAACCCCGGTGGCCTCCACACATCGGCGCATGGCCTCGGCGACTTCTGGCCCCGTCCCATCTCCTGGTATGTAGGTGACACGATGCATATGTAAGCTCCCTTTCCGCTGGATTTACTACGAGCGGCTCCTCGTGAGCCCAGAAGATCCCTTGCCCCGCCAAGAGGGTCTCCCTACTTGCCAAGCAGGACTGCTGATAGCTCCGGCGCTATCACAAAGCTGCGTCCCCCACGAGCAACCCGGACCCACGGAGTGTCAAACACGAGCTTGGTGTCCGCGAGCGGACCTCCATCTATGCTGCGCTCCAGAACGTCCCCGCTGCGCAGGTCTGCTTTTATAACCCAAGGCTTGCCCTGGACAATCCAAGTTACCGTGTAATCATCGGCCCTGGCTATAGCAAGAGCGCGCTTCTCCTTGGGCTTATACCGGTCAAGCACAGGATGGCCTTTGTCCTTTTCAGGCACCCGCCACTTGCGCACCTGGAACTCCTTCTTGTAGCGCACGCCCCGCAGCCAGCGCGTGAAATCCTCGAAAGAACACGAAGATACCGGTCGCACAGCTACGAACATGCCAAGCACGTAGTTGTCCTCCGGTGCCCTCAGAAGATACTGAGCCTGACGAGCGAAAACGCGAAGGGTCAATTCAGCATCAGGACCATCCTCAGACCAGGAAAGAATGCCCGGCTTCACCCGCTCAGTAAGCTGAGAAGCATCGGCCGGCCCGCACCACCCCAGAAGCACACCAAGGTAGGCATCACCCATCTCCACTGCGAGGGGCTGGAGCTCGTCCACTGCGACAGTCTGGCCGTTCCACGGATAGCCCATTATAGCCACGCGTTTGATAGCTTCGCGGCGACCGACAACGAAATCCGCCCATACCTGCACCCGCGCACCCACACCCACGCCGTCAAACTCAAAGTTCACCGCCGCCGTCCCCTCTTGTTGGACAGAAACTACGCGCCCTGGCGACGAAACAAAAGCGTACGACGTCGGCCGCCTGTCAAGCCCGGCATAGCTGACCACAACGGGTATAGTTGCGGCCTCCACCGGCCCGGTCATAGTACTCAGCGCCACGCCCTCACCAACCCAGGTGGTCTCCTGAGCCAGCTTCGGCACAGGTTGCCAGGTATAAGTCATGGTCGCCGGCCGGGGCGGCGCCACCTCGCCGGCCACGGCTGGAGTAACAAAGGGCAGGCAAAAATAGGACGCCGTCATGGCCAACGGCAGGACCCCTTCCCCCGGCACCTCAGGCAAGCCCCGGTCACCAGCGACCGCCAGCATCCAGCGTAGCGGCCCGGTGCCGTCGGCGTAGTCAGGGCGTGTGGAAAAAACCTCGACACCAGCCAGAGGGCCCAGCGGCCGGACAAGCCGCTGCAGCAAGTCCGCCCACGTCAACTGCCACGCTGCCATCAGGCCCCCGGGGCGGTCAGCAACGAAAAAGCGTATCCATGCCAGGGCCGCTGCGCGATAGGCCTCTGTTGTCGGGCCATGGCCGTCAGCCAGACCTCGAGCCCGCACCTCGGTAACCCAATCCTCTACCAGCTCAAGCCCCCGATTGGTCAACTCCTGCCTGCCGGCGGCTTTGCCCAGCGCACAGCACGCGGCTGCAAAAGTGAGACGCCGTGAGTCCCGGCCCTCGGGCTTGCTGCGAGCGAGCGCTGTGGCCATCTGCTTCACGGCATCGAGGAGGGTCTGTCGGGCCGCCCCTTTCAGAGCGTCGGAGTGGGAAACCAGGACCGCACAAAGCGGCGGCGCAGCAAGTTCAGTAGCCGCCAAGGACGGTGCGCCTCCAGCCGTCCACGGCAAAAGACCTGCACCGGTGCCAGAAACGCCCACGGCTCGGGCAACGGCGACCACCGCCCGCGAGACCTGCTCGTCCGACTGCTCCCCCTGCACGCTCGCAAGTATCCACCCAGGCGTCGCCATAGCCACGTCCAGGCCAACGCCACCAGGCCGAACCAGTCCAGTGTCTGCATCAAGACGGGCCTCACCCGCGCCGGCAAGAAGCTCACAGTAGACAACATACGTGCCGCTGGGTGACGCTACAGCTCCAACCCACCCCAACACGAGCAACATGGCTGGAAAGGTTCTTCGCATAGGATATCACCGATCAAACCCGAGACGCACCGGACGGCTTTCCGCCCGACCTACGCCCCCCCGTCTGGTCTTCTTCCACAGTATTGTAGCCACGACGCGACTGAGATGCCACAGGCAGCCCTGTGCGCCACATTACCGGCAATGAAAGCGCCGCCATGCCCTTGCAAGGCCGGCGGCGCCGAGAACAAACACAGCAAGACATCGCTATAGCCAAAGGGGGTTAGCGTTTCGAGAACTGCTTGCCCCGCCGGGCGCTACG
>JANZZA010000490.1 GCA_026419655.1 Armatimonadota bacterium
CCCACCTTCCAGCTTCACGGCTACCTCGCCCAGAGCGTCACGCGAGCACGCGCCAAAAAGCCCCAGAACCGTCAACAGCAGCCACCGAGTCTGCGCCGAGAGAATCATTCCCATCGCCCCCCGTTACGATTCACCCAAAAGACGTCTCTGGACCCCACGCACAGCCAGCCACCCTCCCAGCATGGATTGCCCGGACTGCCGCGGGCACACCATAACGCCCTGCTCTGCCTAGCCATGGGACACAGAAAAAGACTCCTTCTGGGGGAAACCCTTTGAAAAGGGTTCTCCCCCAGACCCCCTTCCCAAACTTTTTCGTGCTGCTCTCACCCACCCAGGCCAGCCCAGGCCTGCAAATCCGTGCACGTGCATGTTCTAAACGGCTGTCCGCCAGGCCCTCGCGGACAACCAGGAAGCTGCGTCACCTACAACGGCTCCAAGAGCCAGACAGCAACGGCGTCAACGGCCAGGTCAGTGCTGCCAGACCACAGCACGCGGGTCTCATACTGGCCGCCGGGATGGTCGAATACTAGGGGCACCCAGCGCCACTGGCCCTCTGGTAGCTCCTCGGCCCTCACCTCTCGCTGACCAGTTTGAGGCGAGCCGCCGCCAATGCACGTGTCCAGGAGCACCACGAGGCCCGTACCTTCACTCAGTCTCTTCAGGCGAAACAGCGCCAGGTACTGGCCCTTGGCGAGAGCCTGGTACGGCCCGAAGACGATGTGACCGGGACGGTCCTGGCCGCGATGGGCAAGCCATATCTGGCCACCGCTCGCGGCTGGATCGTGGCCGAGAGAACCGGAGAGGTGGGCAAGAACCTCGGCCTCCAGGTAGCTAATGGGCACAAGGCGGCCCGCGGTCGGAAGACCAACGAGAACTTCCTTGACCGGTATCCGCCGCAGCTCTACCTCGGCCCGTCGGGTGCCAAAGTCGCCGGCTGCCTCGATGGTCAGCTTATCGGTTGCCGGCCGGCCCGTGACTGAAAGCTTTATCTCCTCGCCCGGCCTGAGGCTTGCCTGCTGTGGCTCCAACAGCGCTTCGTCCAGGCCGCCAGCCCCCCGAAGCCGCACCTCACGTGCTTGCCCGGACACGTTCTGCAGGACGCCGCTGACCTTCAGTTCAAGTGGCCAATCTTCTATGCACGTAGCGGCCGCCGGCAAGCGAAGAGCTATCTGCCGCCGCTCCATATCCTCGGCATAAAGCTGCGCCAGATGGTCCGGCCGGACGCACACGTAGTCCGGGCCTAGCCGGTCGAGAATCTCCTTCAGCATGGGCAGGTCGCAGAACCAGTTGAGCACGAAGATATGCATAAAGCCCGGCCTCTGGGAGGGCGACATGCGCCTCACATCGGCCGCCACCTCAGCTATTCGTTCCTCCCGCGAAGCCGCCATCCGCCACACGCCCGTCGCGCGAAAGACCGGCACGCGCCGAGCCGTCGTGAAGGTGGCGTCTGCATAGCTCGCTACGGCACGCCCGTAATCGGGGAAGAGCGACCGCAGGAAAGGTATGCCTTCGGCATAGGCGGCGAAAAGCTCCGGTCGGGTGGCGCCCATAATCCACAGGTCCTGCAAGTCGCAGCGGCCCATATACTCGGCGGTCTGCGCGAAGAACTCCCGCATCACCGCCGGGCGGTCACTTTCGCGGAAGCGCTTGGCGTAATGGTCGAGATACGTATAGCCCACGCCCGAGACGGCCCCAAGGAAGAAGTCGTTTGACGTAGCGGTGCGGTAGTAATAGTCCACTACGTCGGATATGAGCAGGCAGGCAGAGGGCGAAAGGGTCCAGCCGATTGGGAAGGCGCCGCGGGTTTTGTCGGCCCAGAGCTGAGGGAAATTACCGTTGGTCAGCACCGGGAGATTGTCGCCGTCGGAGATGATGAAGGAAACGTAGATTTTGTCGTCCTGGAGCGCCGGCGGAGGCGGCGCTGGCGGCTGGCGCAGCTCAGCGGACAGGCCAGAATGGACCGACAGATTCGACACGTCAATAGAGCCGACCAGGTACTTGGCAAATTCCGCAAACAGTGTCACTCCCGGCCCCTCGCCGATGCCCACGTCCTGGCCGGCCCACGAGTAGCCCATTATTGGTATGTTGGCCGGCGCCTCGGCCAGAAGCTCCTCAACCAGCCGCACTTCAGCGTCCGGGGCGGAGTACTTCTGCGCGCCGTCTATTGGCCCCGGCAGCCAGAAGATGAATATCCTGTGCTGGACGAGGTAGTCGCGCAGGGCCAGATGGTCCGGCCACAGGCACGCCAGTACGTGATGATTCATGGCCGGCCAGAGTTCTTCCATGGCCCACCGGTAGGCCTCGGCGCTTGTTTTCCAGCGCCCACGCAGGTCTTCCAGCAAAGGCAGGTCCAGTGTCTTCGCCAGGCGCGGCGACACCGGCAGGCCATCCCTCACGCCAGCAAGCATAGTGGCAATATTTTTCGTGGCCGGCAGCGCAGGGTCGGTTATTACCATGCCCTTTACGGATTGCCGGAACCGAGCCAGCAGGTCTGTAGGAGCCACAGCCTCGGTGCCATCAATCCAGCCCTGCGCCTGCATCCGTTCAAGCCAAAACTCATCCGTCTGATTCCAGAGACAGTAGATTCGCGGCTGGGCGCGGTTCACGAGGCCCTGCAGCGCGAAGACCATCAGTCGCACATCGGGGCGCTCCTTGCGAAGGTCACAGACGACTAGGGTGCGGGCCGGCGTTGCGGAACGGGGAAAAATATCAGGAAAGGGTCGTTCCGTTTTCAGGTAGGGGAGGTCCTTGGGCTCACCGGTGGGGCGCGGCTGGGGCACCCGCCACCGCCGCTCCGGTTCGGCGGCCCCCTCAAGCCGGTATAGCGATACGCTGTCTATTCGCAGCGCCGCCATGCCATTCCATTCCAGCCGACACTCTAGCTTGCCGCGCACGTACCGAAATCCCAGCGGCACCTGGACGTACTCGCCGGGGGTCAACTCGGACGGCCGGAGGTCCATCGCCGCCAGGAACTCCTGGCCATAACCCACACAGGCGTCCACGCGCCCCACTGGCTCGTCATCTTCCAGCTCGTCCAGGAGCTTGATACGGAAAAAGGCCACATAGTAGCCGGGGTCCACCTCAATGTACGGCCCGAACAACGCGGTGTCCTGTTTTTCCTCCCCGGGGGTCACTTGCCACGCTTTCCCGCCCTCAGCTTCCGGGTCGTCCACCAGGCGGCCAGTTTTGTGTGCCGCACTTTCCGCCTGCCATGCCTGAACGAGAATATACCTGCCCTGGGGCATATCTTCGGGGCCTTTCAGCTCGCGTACTATGGCATCCGGAAGACCTTCCAGAGGCTGGGCACGGCATGCACCCGCTGCAAACAATCCACCGGCCACCACAATACCCAACCCTATTAGCCCGCGCATTAGCGACACCTCACCGGTTCGTGCCTCAACTACGACCGCTCCAGGTGCCTATTCTCTTTGCGCACCCCATAAGCCTTCCTGAAACGGGTTGCCCGCCAGGTCTCCCATCCCGCCACTCCAGCGCCGCCCGCTAGTATGGATGACCTGGCGCTTTCGATATCATGCTTCCGGAAACCCGTTAATTGCTACTGAAAAAACTGCGCTGGGGGATACCCTTTGAAAAGGGTTGTCCCCCAGACCCCTTCCCAAACTTTCTCGTGCTGTTTCCATCACGCACGCCGCCAAGGACAGGAACAAGCAGCAAGGGCGCGGAGGAGGAGTCTATCCCTAAAACAACAACGCTGCCCGCACGCAAGAGGGCCCGGCAAAGAAGCAAGGC
>JANZZA010000533.1 GCA_026419655.1 Armatimonadota bacterium
CCCGCGGGCCTGAGGTCAGGCAGCCCGCTGGCGGAAGGACGTGACCGGCGACCCGCCAGGGCTTCTCGGATAGGTTCACGTAGACTTCCTGGCCGCCGTCATAGGTCACGCGCAGGCGGGCGAGCTCCCCGTGACGGGCAGCGGTGCCAGCATCAATCCAGCCGGCGCCGTCAACGAAATAGGCCAGCTTGCGCACCGCACGGCCCGTATAGGCCCGCCCGAAAGCCTGCATGAGGTAGTACTCCCTTACAACGGCGTGGGGATGCTGCATTAGCTGGTGGCCGATGAAGCCCGTCCGTCCGAAGGCCACCTCGGTGGCGCGGTACTTATCAAGCTCGCGGTCGGTCATCACATAACCGTACCAGTTGTACTGGTAGCCCCAGGGCAGCCAGCGCTCATAGTAGCCGAAGCCGTGGTTGGACATTTTCGGGTGGACCTTCAGCAGCTCGAAGGCAACGGCGATGGGAGTGCGGTAGGTGTCGAGGCCGTGGTTGCAGCCGCCGTCGAAGATGCCGGCGGTCTGGGAGCCAATGCCCTCGAAGACTATGGGCCCGCCGAAAAGCTTGCGGGCGAAATCGCAGAGCTGGCGCGTGTACTCATGAGTTTGGCGCACGATACCGCTATTGGGTACGCGGGCATCAAAGTCCACGTGCCAGGTGGGCATGATGTCGTGGTAGGCGGCGTTGCACGCATAGCGGCGGAAAACTTCCGTGGAGAAGCGACGGGCGTAGTCCATGAGGCGCGAGGGCTTGAGGATGACGGCCTGCACCTGCCCGTTATCCCAGCCCGGTATGGTCTTGCCGTCGGAAGTCAGGGCACAGTCCTCGGGGCGGAAGTCCTCAGCGTTAGGGTAGTAGTCGTAGAAGTTTTCGTGGACGCAGAAGCGGTGGCCGAGGCGGCGGGCGGTTTCCGAGAGCCGGCGCAGGCCATCATCGCCGCCCTGCTCAGCGTTGGCCGGCATTACATTGGGGTACGAGTGGTCGTAGCCGTCCCGCTGCCAGACGTGCTTGATTATGAGGAAACTGTCAAGACCATACCGGGCCATGTCCAGAAGCCAGCGCTCGTCGTCGGCGAAGGCACCTCCCCACACGTCAAGCACAACCCGCCTGGCAAGCTCGGAAAGAAAGGGCGATGGCGGATTGGGGATGTTGGCCAGTGTCTCCTCGTAGCGGCTGGAGACGGTCAGGTAGAAGGTGTCGCGCAGGGGGCGGCGGGTGCCGTCGGTGAGCGGATAATAGTGGCTGGCCTCACCGTACGGCCCAATGCTGGAAGCGTCAGACTGCCAGACGTCCAGGAAGTGGTTCAGGTAGACGCCCTGGGGATGGTAGCGGAAAAGGCCGATGCCAAAGGGCGTGGGCACTTCTGTCGCGCCAACGGTGTTGACCGTGAAGCCGTCGAAATTGGGCGTGCCTTCAAGGGACAGTACCAGGGACTTGCCTTCGGGCTTGAGCCGTGCTGTGAGAATGGCTACCTCCTTCACGCCTTGAGCAGCGTACTCATAGCGGCAGACCAGAGCACCGCTGGCGACCTCGGCACTGACAAGCCTAGCTGAAGCGCCCACGGATTCGGGCACCAGGTGGCGGCCGGCCAGCACAAATCGCGGCCCGCCGGCGAAAGGTGTGGGCCGCAGGACTTTGCCGTTCACCAGCACCTGCAGGCCACCCAAAAGACCCCCGGCTGGGTCAAAGCGGTACTCGATGGTTTCGTCGGCGGCCCGGCAGATAAGCGAGTAGGCGCCGCCCGCTTTCGCTATGGAGTTGCGCACCGGCCCGGCCGTGCTCGGCCTGGAGGCGCGCACAGCGCCGCTGGAGAAAGCAGCCAGGTCTGCTTCGGCGAGTTTGCGGGCAGCGACAAACTCGGCCCGGCGATGCCTCTCACGCTCCCGCTCCTGTTCGGCGGCCGCACGGGTAACTTCCTCATCCGTGCCGGCGATAAGCAGCACCTTGCCCCAAAGCGACCAGTCGTCTCGCGTGTTGCGGTCGGGGCCGGGGTCTACTTCGACGCGCAGCGCGACTTCTCGGCCGGCGAAGGGAGACAGGTCAATCACGAAATCCCGCCAGGATTTCCACGTGCAGTGGCTCTCCCAAAGTATTTCGCCGTCCACCCGCACGCGGTAGGTGACGCCGTCGGATCCTGGCGCCGTCTCTCGGAGCATCGTGCTGACCTCAAGGCGTATGCAGCTAGTCTGGGGGAGGGCGAGTCGGTACTCCCCGAAGGCCACGCCGGGGCCGGGTATCCATGGGCAGTGCATAAAAAGCTGGCGTCCACCGGCTGCGTTCGGCTCGAAAAAGAAATACACGCCGCTGGCGCCGTCAAAGCCCTGCCAGCCCCAGCCAAGCCACCGCACCTCCTCGCCGTCGCGCTGGTAGCCGACACGATAGTCCAGGACGCCCATGAGGTCGGTCACCCCTAACGGAACCGTAACGGCGGCTGGTTCAGCAGCAAGAGCGGACGGAGCGCTGAGCACAGCTATTACGACCGACAGCACTCGCAGGTGCATAACAATCCCTCTTTGGGCAGCGCGTGGAAAGACACTATTCAATGGTCGGCGGACTCTCCCTTCAGCGGCCACAGCAGTCGTCGGCACACCATCGAGCGGCCCAGGTGCAACCCCAGGGCATTGTTCCGGGCACTGTTTTCTGGTTTTTCTGGCAGGCTGGCCGGACCCACTCCAGGCACCAAGAGCGAGGCTGGTGGAAAAGCCGAAGAGCCGGCTGAAAACCTTAGCAGCCAAAGGGCTGTCAGGCAGGCTGACGCCTGGCACGCGCCCGCAGTGCTTTAGGGCAGGGTCAGAGCAAACGGCGCGACTGCAGGCCTGCCGGCCGGCGCCTCTAGTGCGTCGGAGCAGAGTGAGGTCATGCTCCCCGAGCATTTCCTGGGCTTCCAGCACCCCCAGTGTGTCGGGCCAGGGTGCTTAGGGCAAGCGTAGAGGGTAGCATAGGCAGGGTTTGCAACAAGTGGCAATAACGGCAGGGGGGTGCAGAAAGACGCCGTGCAGGATGGAGGAGCGGCCACACTAGACCTCGTAGACCTGCTGCCAGCCCCTGTTGACTGTCCCTCGGGCGCATTTTTCTCTTGTCTCAAATCCTCTGCCAGCCCCAAACCAGGGTTATGCGACAGTATCCTTGGGAGACTGTTGCAAAAGTCGCTTTCCGGCCTCCCGGGCGTGTTTACAGGTCCAAGGTCGGGCCGCGCAGTTGTACAGCTCCTTCGCTTCAGGCCGGCTAACTCAGGTTCTGCAACAGTCACCTTGGGGAGTGTTTCGAAACCCGGTGCTGGCTTGCCCAAAATGAAGAAAGTGGCGCGCCGCTGTCCGCCTGACCTTTTACCCCTGCTTGCGTCTGGC
>JANZZA010000601.1 GCA_026419655.1 Armatimonadota bacterium
CCAGAAACAAACAGGTTTGGCAGTCCTGTCCTTTTTTGCTGTGCAACGGAGTGTTTTCGAGGCGGATAAAGAAGCGCGCGATGATAGACATTTCGGGGAAGGAGCCTACCACTCGGATGGCCGTGGCCGTGGCGCGGGTGCGGCTTTCGGCGGAGGCCCTAGAGGCTGTCCGCACAGGTATGCTGCCCAAGGGGCCAGCGCAGGAAGTTGCCCGTCTGGCGGGCATTATGGCGGCCAAGAAGTGCTCCGAGCTTATTCCTTTTTGTCACCAGGTACCTCTCGACCAGGTACAGGTCGAGGTAGCGGTGGGCCGAGATTGTGTTGAAATCCGTGCCACTGCCCGTGCCCGGGCGGCTACGGGCGTCGAGATGGAAGCCCTCACAGCCGTCGCGATTGCCGCGCTGACCATTTACGATATGTGCAAGGCTCTTGACCCGGCAGCGACAATCACGGACGTGCGGGTGCTCCGCAAGACGGGTGGCAAGCACGGAGACTGGGCTTTCGAGGAAGAAGAGCCGTGTCAGCCTGCGGACGAGTAGTTGCGGTTTGCGTTGGCGAGACGAAGGGCACGCCCAAGCGGGCCGTACCGGAGGTCGAGTTAGTCGCGGGGGTGGGCGTCACGGGCGACGCTCATGCGGGCGCCGGCCATCGCCAGGTCAGCCTTCTCGACCTGGCGGCCATCGAAGAGATGCGCGCCAGGAGCCTCGAGCTGGACTTTGGGGCCTTTGGCGAAAATCTCGTCACAGAGGGCCTGGAGGTAGATAACCTGGGCATTGGCAGCGAGTTGTCTGTTGGCGCGGCGCGTCTCTGCGTCACCCAAGTCGGCAAGACCTGTCACGACCCTTGTGCCATATTCCGCGCCGTCGGCCATTGCATTATGCCGGACCGGGGTGTTTTCCTTGAGGTGCTCGAAGGCGGCGTCGTACGTCCTGGCGACGATGTGAATGTCGTTCGTCATGTCCCCCGGGCGACCATTCAGGTGGCTGTCATAACGGTAAGTGACCGCTCTTATCGCGGCGAGCGCCCAGATGCTTCTGGCCCGGCGTTGTGTGAGTATGTCCAGGGCGTGCTCGGCGCCCATGTCGCCCTGACCGCCGTCGTGCCGGACGAGATGGGCGCTATTGAGACTGCTCTCAAGAACGCCGTGGACCGGGGCCTTGACCTCATTTTCACCACTGGCGGGACGGGCTGTGGCCCACGAGACGTAACTCCAGAAGC
Source organism: Armatimonadota bacterium (assembly GCA_026419655.1). GTDB lineage: Bacteria > Armatimonadota > Zipacnadia > Zipacnadales > FEN-943 > JANZZA01. The sequence goes on from JANZZA010000601.1 coordinate 1,219, forward strand.
CAGCCGGAAGGTTATCGAGCGGGACGTGCCGGGAATCGCCGAACACATTCGCGCACAGAGTTTTCAGCGCACGCCCCACGCCCTTTTGTCGCGGGCAGTAGCGGGCATCGCTCGCCGGTCTCTAATAATCAACCTTCCCGGGAGCCCGGCCGGGGCCGTCGAGAGCCTGCAAGCGGTCAAGGACAGCCTGCCCCATGCGGTAGCGCTCCTTCGCGGCGAAGTTGCCGATTGCCACAAGCCGGCGGGAGAGGACCTGCCCGCCAAGGGTGGCCCATCTTAGCGGCGTCCTTCTCCTCGAGGTCAGTGGTGCCCGCGAAAAGGCAGCTAGGTCTTTGCGTGGGGCGTTGGGAGATTGTTGCAGAAGTTGCTTTACCAGGGCAGGCAGACCGCTGAAGGGTAAAAGGTCGGGCGCACAGCGTTGTATCCTTTTAACCCTGGGTAGGCTGGCACCAGTTTTTGCAAGAGTCCCCTTTTGTTACCTTTTGGTGACTGTTGCACAACCTGCTTAGGCGTAGCTACCGGCCCTTACGCAGGAAAGGTTGGCGCCGATAAGTTACACCGGACGCACGCGACTCACTCGTGAAGTGATGATTGTGGAGTAGTGACTTTCGGAGAGAGTTGTCCAGCCGCGCCGTGCTTACAGTATTCTCCTGTCCTGTTTCGCATGCCCGCGAGTGTGGGTGGAAAGTGAGTGAGAATGGTGTACGAAAAGGAGCCAGTTGATAGTCGCAGATTCGGCGAGGCTGCTGAGGGGCTGCCACACTGGTTGTCTGAGGTGGAATAGGCTCAAGAAGCCGCGTCGTAAGTACCGCCGGAATACAGGGTAAGGCTTTCGCCGCGGACAAAGCCGGCGAGGAACATTGACAGGCGGCGGGCCAGTCTGACGGCCGCCGTAGTGGGTGCGCTGACACCGGCTACGGCCCCAATGCCGGCCCGTGCGGCCTTTGCCAGCGTCTCTAACGAAATGCGCCCAGAAACCATGAGCACCGGACCTTCAATGGCAATGCCCTGTGAGTAGCACGCACCGATGGCCTTGTCCACGGCGTTGCACCTCCCTATGTCTTCGCGCACGACCACTGGCGCGTCAGCCGTCACGGGCGTCGTTGGAGCAAGGGCAACAGCGTGGGTGGCGCCTGTTGCCGCAAACAGCTTTTGGCCCGCCCGCATCAGTTCTGCTAGCATCTGGAGGTCCTTTGCAGTGACTGGTGGAGCTGCTATAGCGGGAAGAGTCAGTGCGAGCGTCTCAATGGCGCGCGTGCCGCAAAGTCCGCACAGGCGCGCCCGGACATCTCCTGTTTCTCCTGCTTGTGCGGTGGGCGCCCGCCCACGAACTTCTACCTCGGCTTTGTCGCCGCCTTCGTAAAATTCCAGCCGCACTATATCATCTGCCGAGGAGATTATCCCTTCCGTTAACAAGTAGCCCAGCACCAGGTCCCGGTCGTCCCCCGGCGTGCGCGTCAAGACCACTAAAGGCTCTCCGTCGAGGATTATAGTGAGAGGCCACTCGACAGCCACCCGGCGCGTCACTGCAGTCCATGTGGCTCCGTCCCATACTCGGCACTTAAACTCTTCGTATTGTGCCAAGCCACTCACCGCCCGAGCTGGATAGCTGCATAGGGGCCGCTTTGCTGTGCCCCTTGGAGTCAATCCTGGTAGTGTCTTGCGCAGCCGTCTCTAAGATTTTGGCGCTGTGGAGCAGGGCGTGTCTGGGCAAGCGACGACGGCCATGAAAACAATACAGCAACTTTTATCGCCGTCAGGCTATCGCTTTACGCTCTTGCAGTTAGCCCTCGGAGGCCGCCAGGGCGGCCACAGGCTCCAACCTCGCCGCGCATACCTTGTACTCGGCCGTGAGCGTTATGTTGTCGTAGGCGTCAATCGTCAAGGCATTGGCAGGCTGCTCGGCGAAGTGGAAGGGCATCCAGATTTTCCCCGGCTGGACGCGGTCGGTGACCCAGGCCCTCACCGTGACCTCGCCTCGCCGCGTGCTGACGCGTACCATGTCCTCGTGCCTGATGCCCAGGCGCTCGGCGTCCTGGGGTGAAATCTCGACAAAAGCCTCGGGCTGGCGCTCCACGCTTGCCCGACTGCGCCGCGTCATTGTGCCCACGTTGTAGTGATACAGCGTCCGGCCGGTAATGAGCGTGAAGGGATACTCCTCGTCCGGCAGCTCGGCGGGCGGGCGGTGGTCAATCGGATAAAACTTACCCAGTCCGCGCGTAAAGCGGCCCTGGTGCAGGAACTTTGTCCCGGGATGGTCTTTGGAGGGGCAGGGCCACTGGATTCCGGCCCGGTCAATGCGCGCATAGTCAATGCCGGCGAAAATGGGACAGAGGCCGGCGATTTCATCCCAGACTTCAGATGCGTGCTCGTAATTCCAATCGTATCCCATGCGGCGGGCCACCTCGACCAGTATCTGCCAGTCCGGCTTGCTTTCGCCTCGCGGGGTTATGGCCTGCCGTACCCGCTGAACGCGCCGCTCAGTGTTGGTGAAAGTCCCGTCTTTTTCGGCAAAGGAGGTCGCTGGTAGTACCACATCTGCATATTTTGCTGTCTCGCAAAAGAAAATATCGTGGACTACCAGGAAATCGAGTTTACGGCATGCCTCGATGGTGCGGCCCATGTGTGGCTCGCTCATCACAATGTCCTCGCCCATGACATACAAGGCCTTGACGTTGCCCTGGAGGGCCTGCTCGATCATTTCTGTATTCGTCCAGCCATTCTTGAGGGGTAGCTCACGGCCATAGGCGGCGGAGAACTTGTCCCGGGCCGCCGGGTCTTCGACCTTTTGGTAGCCTGGATAGTAGTTTGGGAGTGCGCCCATGTCACAGGCACCCTGCACGTTGTTCTGCCCGCGCAAGGGATTGACGCCGGTGCTTTCGCGGCCGACGTGGCCGGTGAGCATGGCCAGGTTGGCGATGGAGCGTACGTTGTCAGTGCCGCAAACGTGCTCTGTGACGCCCAGGGTGTAGAAAATGCCCGCCTTGTCCGTGGTGGCGTAGATGCGGGCAGCCTTGCGGATGTCCTCGGCGGCCACTCCACAAAGAGGAGCCACATCCTCGGGCCGATACCGCATGACGACTTCCTTCAGCTCCTCGAAGCCCTCAGTGCGCGCGGCAATAAATTCCTTATCTTCGAGGCCTTCTTCCAGGATTGTGTACATCATCGCGTTGAGTAGCGGTATGTCTGTGCCCGGATTTATCTGCAGGTGGATGGCTGCCATCTCGACGAGGGGGATGCGGCGAGGGTCTACGACGATTATCGTTGCTCCACGGCGCCAGGCCCGCTTCATTTCCAGGCCAATCACGGGATGAGCCTCGGTAGTGTTCGAGCCGATGACGAGAAGGCAGTCGCAATTGCGGATTTCTTCAATGGAGTTAGTCATGGCGCCGCTGCCGAAGGACATGGCCAGGCCAGCGACGCTTGGCGCGTGACAGGTGCGCGCGCACTGGTCCACGTTGTGGGTCCCGATGACCTGCCGCGCCAGCTTTTGCATCAGGTAGTTTTCCTCGTTGGTGCAGCGTGCGGACGCTACGAAGCCAAGAGCATCTGGCCCGTAAGTGTCGCGGATTTCGGTCAGCCGGCGTGCTATAAGGTCCAGCGCTTCATCCCAGCTCGCTTCTACCAGTTCGCCGTTCTTGCGGATAAGAGGTGTCCTCAGTCGGTCGGGCGCATCAATGAATTCGTACCCAAAGCGTCCCTTGACGCAGAGGTTGCCGTGATTAGGAGGAATAGTTGGGTCGGCCGTGACCTGCACTACCTCGTCCTTATAGACGTTCAGCTCCATGGAACAACCCACACCACAATATGGACAGGTGGTACGGACTTTCTGGTAGTCTTTGGGTCGGCCGCGCTCGATGGCCCGCTGCACCATGAGCGCCCCAGTCGGGCAAACATCCACACATTGGCCGCAAAGCTCGCACTCCGTGTCCCAGTTGAGTCCGCCGGGCGGCTCGGCGACCTGGGTATCGAAACCACGTCCCACGAAATCTACTGCTCCTACCGCCTGTAGCTCAGCACACAGCCGCACGCACTTGCCGCACAGTATGCATAGCTCGGGGTCGCGGTAGATGACAGCGTTTCCCACGGCCTCGACGAGCACCGGGCGCTCGTGGGGGACCGGCGGACAATCCTCGACCTTCAGCTCATAAGCCAGGTCCTGCAGGTCGCAGGCGCCAGTCTTGGGGCATGTCAGACACTCGCGCGGGTGGTCAGAGAGAATCAGCTCCAGGAGCGTGCGCCGCAGTTCTCGCAGATTGTCCGTGTCTGTGTAGACGACCATGCCGTCCTGCGCGGCAGTAGTGCAGGAAGTTACCGGTTCAGGCCAGCCCTCAATCTCAACCAGACATAACCTGCACGCTCCATAGGGCTCAAGACGTGGGTCATAGCACAGATGCGGGATGTCAATACCAGCGTCCAGAGCGGCTTGCAAAATAGTTGTTCCCTCCGCTGCCTCGACACGCCGGCCGTTAATCGTCAAAGCGATCATTTGTCCACCTCATTTCGCTTGCTTTGCTGCCCCTAATCGCCCGGCAAGGTCCTATTGGTGAGCTTGGGCGATGGTCACTTCTCATACAACTTCTATGGCCTCGAACTTGCACGTGGCGCGGCAGAGACCGCATCTGGTGCACAGGGCCTGGTCTATGACGTGAGTTTGCTTGGGCTCTCCGGAAATAGCGTTTACGGGGCAGACCCTGGCGCATGCCGTACAGCCCGTGCACGCGTCGGCCATTATGCGGTAGGTTATCAGGGCGCGGCAGTAATGAGCCGGACATCGCTTGTCAACAACGTGCGCGTCGTATTCGTCGCGAAAATAGCGCAGGGTTGACAGGACCGGATTCGGCGCCGTCTGTCCCAGGCCGCACAGAGAAGTCTTTTTTACCACAAGGGCCAGCCGTTCTAACCTTTCTACGTCCTCGAGCGTACCGTCGCCGGCTGTTATGCGCTCCAGGATCTCAAGCATGCGGCGCGTACCGATGCGGCAGGGCACGCATTTGCCGCAGGACTCGCGCTGTGTGAACTCCAGGAAGTAGCGAGCGATGTCAACCATGCAGGTGTCTTCATCGAGCACAATCAGGCCACCAGACCCCATAATCGTGCCGATGGCGCGCACTGAATCGTAGTCTATGGGCGTATCGAGGTACTGTGCTGGCACACAACCGCCCGAAGGGCCGCCTATCTGTGCGGCTTTGAAGGCTTTGCCGTTGCGCACTCCCCCGCCGATGTCGAAGACAATTTGCCTCAGGGTAGTGCCCATCGGCACCTCAACCAGTCCCGTGTTGTTGACCTTGCCCGCCAGCGCGAAAATCTTCGTGCCCTTGCTTCTTTCCGTGCCAATGGCCGCATACCATTCGTGGCCGTTGAGAATGATGGCTGGCACATTGGCAAGGGTCTCGACGTTATTGATCACGGTAGGCTTGCCGCGGTAGCCCTTTTGGGCCGGGAAGGGCGGCCTGGGCCTGGGCATGCCCCGCCTGCCCTCGAGGGAAGCAATGAGAGCCGTTTCTTCTCCGCACACAAAGGCTCCAGCTCCCTCGTGTACGGTGATGTCGAAATGGAAACCGGAGCCAAGTATATCCTGGCCCAAAAGACCGGCCTCGCGAGCTTGTTCAATAGCGCGGGCCGCGTGACGGACAGCTATGGGATACTCCGTCCGCACATAGATAATCCCTTGATTAGCCCCCACCGCGTAGCCGGCGATAATCATCCCCTCGATGACGGCGTGCGGGGCGCCCTCTAAGAGGCTACGATCCATGAAGGCACCTGGGTCGCCCTCATCCGCATTGCAGATGACGTACTTGTGATCGCCCGGTTGTTGACGGCAAATCTGCCACTTTGTGCCTGTCGGGAATCCAGCCCCACCGCGACCGCGCAAACCGGATAACTCTATCTCCTCGATGACTTCCTCTGGCGACATTTCCACCAGGGCCCGGGCCGCCGCAGCGTAACCGTCCCAGCGGATGTAGCCTTCCAGGTCTAGCGGCTCCAGGTCAGTGTTGTACCGCAAAACCACGCGCTTCTGAGCGCTGTAGAAAGGCACGTCGTAGTCATGCACGTACTCTTCGCCGGTCGCCGGGTCGCGGTACAACAAATCCCGTGCTATCTCTCCCCGCAGTCCTGTTTCCTCCACTATTCTGGGCACAGCTTCCACGGAGACCCTGGGGTAGAAAATCCTCTCCGGATGGACAATTACTACCGGCCCCTGCTCGCATAGACCGTGACAGCCGGTGCGCGCAACCCGGACCTTGTCGGCTATGCCCCGGCGCCGGACTTCATCCTCGAAGGCCTGGGCGACCGTGCCCGCGCCTACAGCGAGGCAACCCGTCGAGCAGACGGCAATAGTACGGTAGTTCGGCTCGGTTGCCTGCGAGGCTTTGACCGCAGCCAGGTCCGCGGGTGAGCGCATAGTCTTCATGCTTGCGGCTCCTGTTTGTACTGTTTGAGTATTTCAAGCGCCCGACGCTGGTCCATCTTTCCATAGTATGCACCATCCACGACCATCAGCGGCGCTAATGCACATGCACCAAGGCACATGACCTCTTCCACAGTGAAAGATAGGTCCGGCGTGGTTTGCCCTGGCTCGATACCCAGGCTCTGACATACCGAGTCAAGCACATCCTTGCTTCCTCGCACGTGACAGGCGGTGCCGCGGCATATACATACTTTATGACGCCCTTGCGGGACCAGGGAAAAGTGGTGGTAAAAGGTCGCAACGCCCAGTACGTTCGCTCGTGAGATTTTAAGGTGCGACGCCACCGCGTCCAGGGCCTCGCGTGGAAGATAACCATAAAGCTCCTGGACGGCTCGTAGCAGAGGAAGCAACTGGTCAGCTCGCCTGGGAAACTTTTCGAGGGTGGCCTTGAGAGGGGATAGGTCTACTCGAGGGCCAGGATGTTCCTGTGGCTGGCCGGCCAGCAATGTCTGCTGCGCTCCCCCATGGCTCTGCGCTTCGGCTTGTTGCGAGTGTTCGTGCGACACAGCAACCATCTCCTGCTCGGCGGCTCACAGGTGACCGCCATGAAACCCAGCTTCCACCTATCTTAAGGCAGTGCAGTATGCAAGGCCACGCACCCGGCTTTTATCTGCCACGCCCCCTGCGGCGGCTGACGTGTCTTTCATAACAATCGCCACAGAGGGCGGACCATACACTTCGCAAGGTGCGGCCAATGCGTGTGAAGTGTATAACAACGAGACTATACTGTCATTATGTATTGGCTGGTTACGTAAAGGCCGTGGCCTTGCGTCCTATACGGCTACGGTCTCACGCAACTGGCAGCGTAAAGTGCCTTGCTGATGCGTCAACAGTCTCGGTTCTCCTCGGCCCACCGACGGGCCTGGTCGAGGTCCCGTGGTGTATTGACGCTGAACAGGAGTTTCTCGGGCGGCCCAAGATGGCCAAGCTCTTCTTCGCTTACCCAGCGGACCGACAAGCGTGCGAGCAGGTCCTTCATTGCTACGTTGACGCCACGGTTCATGTTTTCGAGAACTTCTGCGCACGAGTGCCTGTAAGCCGCACACAAAGGCTGAGGGCGCCCCTGTATGCGCGGCACAGCAGCCTGGTTATCCTGGCTGGCCTCAAGCGATTGAATAAGATAGCTCAGCAGCCCAGCAGTCAGAAAAGGCATGTCCCAGGCCATGAGTACGGCAACCGGCCGGTCGAGAGCACGCAGGCCGACCCACAGGCCATGGGTTGGCCCGCCGCCAGGAAAGTCATCCGGCACCACGCGGACCCCTGTGCCCGGCGGGAGGTGCGCTTCTCCAACCACCACCAAATCGCCGACGGCTGTCTTCGCTGCCTCAATAACCCGCTCGGCTATTGATAAGCCGCCGACTTGCAGCAGGCCCTTTTGCTTCGTGAGGCGGCGTCCATACCCGCCTGCAAGGATTATGGCGCCTGCGTGTTTTGCTAGCATGGCCTCTGCGCATGCCGTGACGCCGGCCCAGTATAGGTGCGACAACCAGTGACCCTTCCTCGTCGGCGCACAGGCTCACGGCCTCCCCGAGGCGTCAGTGGCTGGCCCTGCGCATTGCTCTCTCCTGCAGACCATGAATCACTGGCCGTGCCGCTGGCGGCGTGATGAGGTTTTCGTTGCCCGTCGTCCCTGCGTGGGCCGGAGCCTGTTATGCTATGCGCACGGCGTTTCCGGTCTTTGCCGACTTATAGGCAGCGTCCAGGATTTTCATTATCCGCAGGCCGTCGGTGCCCGGGCAGATGGGCTGCTTGCCGGTAAGGATGCAGTCTACGAAGTGCCGGACGGCAGTGAGGCGGCCCATGGCCGGGTCGGCCGGGAAGATGAGCTGCTCGTTGACGGGCTGGCCGAAGCGCTGCAGGTAGACTTCTAGTGTGTCCACGGCGGTATCGTCTACGCCGTCCACTTCGAAGACGCGCTCCAGAGACGCGCCGGCCTTGTCGCCCATGAGCGTCGAGTAAACCCACTCGCGCTTGCAGCGGGAAGCCCAAGAAGCCTCCAGAGCTATGGTGGCACCATTGGCGAATTTGATCATTGCCACTGCCATGTCCTCGACGTCATAAACTCCCTTGGGGTTTGGGGTGCCCCACGGGCCAAGACATTCCATTTTGTGGCCGAACTTCTGATACGCCGAGGCCAACACGACGACTGGCTCCGGGTTGCCCATCAGCCACATCGTAAGGTCAAGCATGTGGACGGCCAGGTCAATGAGCGGCCCACCGCCAGCCATTTCTTTGTTGGTAAACCAGCTTCCCCAGCCGGGGATGCCGTTGCGCCGTATCCACCCGCACCGGGCGAAGTAGATGTCGCCCAGCAGACCTTCATCCACATACTGCTTGAGAAGCTGGCTTTCCGGGCGGAAGCGGTTGTTGAACTGCACCATGAGGAGGCGTTTTGCGGCCTTTGCGGCCTCGACCATTTTCTGGCCTTCCGCTGCCGTGCGCGCAAGAGGCTTCTCGCAAAGTACGTGCAGACCGGCCTTCAGGCAGTCCACCGTGATGGGCATGTGCAGCTTGTTGGGCACGCACACGCTGACCGCGTCTATTCCCGGCGTTTTCAGCATCTTGCGGTAGTCGGTGAAGGCGTTAGGGATGCGGTATTTGCTGGCCGTGTCGTGTAGGGCGTCTTCGCGCACGTCGCAGACCGCCACAACTTCAGCCAAGGGATGGGACTGATACCCCTCGATATGGTACTTGCCGATGCCTACCCCAATTACCGCGGCCCGGATTTTCTTGGCCATTGTGACCTCCCTCCTTAGCGCTCAAGGTATCCCTTCCGGCCCACTTCAGGCCCAGCACTGCGCGGTGGCAGTTTCCCTCCGGCAGGCCTTTTCCCTTCGTGCTGCTATCTTCGGACCTTTCCTTTGAGACCGTTGCAAAAGTTGGCGTCGGATGCTGCAGGGCAAAAAA
>JANZZA010000655.1 GCA_026419655.1 Armatimonadota bacterium
GTACTACTCGGCTCAGGCCGTTGCCGACCTTGCACCTGTAGCCTATCAACCTGGTAGTCTTCCAGGGGCCTTGCAGGTTTACCCTCGAGGAGGCCTCATCTTGGGGTGGGCTTCCCGCTTAGATGCCTTCAGCGGTTATCCCTTCCGGACACGGCTACCCTGCGTATCCCACTGGCGTGAGAACAGGTACACCGGAGGTCCGTCCACCCCGGTCCTCTCGTACTAGGGGCAGCTCCCCTCAAGCCTCCAACGCCCGCGGCAGATAGGGACCGAACTGTCTCACGACGTTCTGAACCCAGCTCGCGTACCGCTTTAATGGGCGAGCAGCCCAACCCTTGGGACCTTGTGCAGCCCCAGGATGCGACGAGCCGACATCGAGGTGCCAAGCTGCGCCGTCGCTGTGAACGCGCGGGCGCAATTAGCCTGTTATCCCCGGGGTAACTTTTATCCGTTGATCGGTGGCCCTTCCACTCGGTACCACCGGGTCACTAGGTCCTGCTTTCGCATCTGTTGGACCTGTCGGTCTCACAGTTAAGCCGGCTTATGCCCTTGCACTCTACGCGCGATTTCCAACCGCGCTGAGCCGACCTTTGAACGCCTCCGTTACCTTTTAGGAGGCACCCGCCCCAGGTAAACTGCCCACCTGATACTGTCCCCAGACCGGCTAACGGCCCAGGTTAGGACCCTGTCTATGCCGTGGGTGGTATTCCACCGTCGGCTCCACCGCCCCCGGAGAGGCGGCTTCACAGCCTCCCACCTATCCTCTGCACAGCACAGCAAGACCCAATACCAGGCTACAGTAAAGCTCCCGGGGTCTTTCCGTCTTGCCGCGGGTAGCCGGCATCTTCGCCGGCACTACAATTTCGCCGAGTCCCCCACCGAGACAGCGCTGGGATCGTTACGCCTTTCGTGCGGGTCGGATTTTACCCGACGAGGAATTTCGCTACCATAGGACCCTCAGGGTTAGGGCCGTCGTTCACCGGGGCTTCGGTTCAGAGCTACTCCGGCCCGAAGGCCAGCCTCACCCTTCCCCTTAACCTTCCGGCACCGGACAGGCGTCAGCCCCTATACGTCGCCTTGCGGCTTCGCAGAGACCTGTGTTTTTGGTAAACAGTCGCCCCAGCCGTTTCTCTGCGGCCCCCCGGAGCTCGTCACGCACCCCCTGTTAAACAGAGGGCAGTGCGCCACCCCGGAAGGCGCCCCTTCTCCCGAAGTTACGGGGCCATTTTGCCGAGTTCCTTAGTGGGGGTTATCTCGCGCGCCTTAGGATGCTCTCCCAGCCTACCTGTGTCGGTTTGCGGTACGGACACCGAGGTGACGTCTCCCTAGAGGCTTTTCTCGGCCGCATGGGTTCGGCTACTTCTCCACCCCGAAGGGCGGATCCGCATCCCCTCTCGGGATTGAGCGGACGGATTTGCCTATCCGCTCTCCCTACCGGGTTGCCCGGGCACGACCAATCACCCGGTTAGCCTACCCTCCGGCGTCACCCCATCGGTCTCAGGCCCGAAGGCCCTGCGTCACTCGGTGGGGCCGGAATCTTGACCGGCTGTCCATCGCCTACGCCTTTCGGCCTCGGCTTAGGCCCGCCTAACCCTAAGTGGACGAACCTTGCTTAGGAAACCTTAGGCTTCCGGCGGCAGGGATTCTCACCCTGCTTTTCGCTACTCATGCCGGGATTCTCACTTCCGCTTCGTCCAGCAGTCCTTTCGGTCTGCCTTCGACCTACCGCGGAACGCTCCCCTACCAACCGTGCGAGGTGGCGGGAACCCGCGTGGCGAGCCAGGGCCTGCATCCCCCGTACCCGGCAAGCCGGGACGAAAGACGCAGTACCACAGGCTCTGCAGGCTCCCTCTCACACGGCCCCGCGGCTTCGGTGCCTGGCTTAAGCCCCGTTGGATTTTCGGCGCCGGATCACTCGACCGGTGAGCTGTTACGCACTCTTTGAAGGATGGCTGCTTCTAGGCCAACCTCCCGGCTGTCTAAGCAACCCGACCTCCTTTGCCACTTAGCCAGGTCTTGGGGACCTTAGCCGGCGGTCTGGGCTCATTCCCTCTCGACTGCGAAGCTTATCCCCCGCAGTCCGACTCCCGGGCTATTATCCTGCGGCATTCGGAGTTTGATTGGGTTTGGTACCCGGCCAAGGGCCCTAGCCCATCCAGTGCTCTACCTCCGCAGGAGAACACCCGAGGCTAGCCCGAAAGCTATTTCGGGGAGAACCAGCTATCTCCAGGCTCGTTTGGCTTTTCACCTCTACCCTCAGGTCATCCGACACGTTTTCAACCGTGACCGGTTCGGCCCTCCACGCGGGATTAGCCGCGCTTCAGCCTGCCCAAGGGTAGATCGCCTGGTTTCGGGTCTACCGCCAGCGACTAGTCGCCCTATTCAGACTCGGTTTCCCTACGGCTCCCCGGTTGTCCGGTTAACCTCGCCGCTAACGGTAACTCCCCGGCTCATTTTGCAAGAGGCACGCCGTCACCCGGCCCCGGCCCGAAGGCCAGAGCACGTGGCTCCGACTGGTTGTAGGCACACGGTTTCAGGTTCTATTTCACTCCCCTTCCGGGGTTCTTTTCACCTTTCCCTCTCGGTACTGGTCCACTATCGGTCACTGGGGGTATTTAGCCTTAGGAGGTGGTCCTCCCGGATTCGCACAGGGCATCTCGTACCCCGTGCTACTTGGGATAACGGCCGGGAGGCATCTGCCCTTTCGCCTACGGGGCTATCACCCTCTATGGCGCGACTTTCCAGACATCTTCGGCTAGGGCGATGCTTTGTAACTCCCCGGAAGGTCTGAGGCCCTTCCTGGCCGCTCCCACTACCCCGCATGGGCAACGCCCCCAGGCTTTAACACCCATGCGGTTTGGGCTGTTCCCCTTTCGCTCGCCGCTACTCAGGGAATCGCGGTTGCTTTCTTCTCCTCCGGCTACTGAGATGGTTCACTTCGCCGGGTGCCCCCCGGACGGGCTATGGATTCACCCGCCGGTGACGCTCCATGACGAGCGCCGGGTTGCCCCATTCGGGAATCCCCGGATCAAAGGTTGCTTGCACCTCCCCGGGGCGCTATCGTTGCTGGCCACGCCCTTCATCGGCCCCCAGTGCCTAGGCATCCACCGTGTGCCCTTAGTAGCTTAGCCACAAGGTGAGCATCCTAGACTCTTATCCACGCTATGCAATTGTCAAGGTGCACCCAGTCAAAAAGCGCCAGCATCAACGCCGAATTCGCACCTGAGAGGCCCGCTAGACTTGGTGGAGACGGCCGGGATCGAACCGGCGACCTCCGCCGTGCAAGGGCGGCGCTCTCCCGATTGAGCTACGTCCCCAGCTTATCCATCTCCCACATGGTGGGGGAGAGTGGACTCGAACCACTGACCTCGTCCTTATCAGGGACGCGCTCTGACCACCTGAGCTACTCCCCCGGCTCGGTCGCGCCAATCTTGCAGCGCCGTCGCCAGGCGGGCTTACCCTTTCAAGGTTCGCTTGAGACTCCCTTCGGACGCGAAAGCGGCGAGGGATGGCCCCCTCGCCGCAGCGAAGGCATACCTATCCCTTGATTGCACTCACGGCCCCTTGTTTGCGCAGAGAACCCGTATGGTTATGCGCCTCGCGTCTGCCTTATTGTCCTCAGGGCAGGTCCCTGACAACTAAATAGCGTGCTCGGAGGGCGACCCGAAGACCGCCAGGTCCAGCCAGGTCGACCTGGAGCCATGGCTTGTTGCCGAGCCGCCCGCGCGCTTATGGCGGCCTGGAACCCCGAAGGGTCCCTCGCTCCTGTGGCTCCTTAGAAAGGAGGTGATCCAGCCGCAGCTTCCGCTACGGCTACCTTGTTACGACTTACTCCTGGTCGCCGGCCTCACCTTCGGCCGCCTCAAGGGCGGACTTCGGGTGCTGCCGACTCCCCTGAGTTGACGGGCGGTGTGTACAAGGCCCGGGAACGTATTCACGGCGGCATTGCTGATCCGCCGTTACTAGCGATTCCGGCTTCACGGAGTCGAGTTGCAGACTCCGATCCGAACTGAGACGAGGTTTGGGGGATTAGCTCCGCCTCGCGGCTTAGCAACCCTTTGTCCTCGCCATTGTAGCACGCGTGCAGCCCAGGGCATAAGGGGCATGCAGATTTGACGTCGTCCCCTCCTTCCTCCGGCTTACGCCGGCGGTCCCTGCTGAGTAGCCCGGCACGGCCGAAGCCGTCCGCTGGCAACAGCAGGCGGGGGTTGCGCTCGTTGCGGGACTTAACCCAACACCTCACGGCACGAGCTGACGACAACCATGCACCACCTGTGCTGGCTCCCGGTTGCCCGGGTCGCTTCCCTTTCAGGTCGCTACCACCAGCATGTCAAGCCCTGGTAAGGTTCTTGGCGTATCATCCCATTAACCCGCATGCTCCACCGCTTGTGCGGGCCCCCGTCAATTCCTTTGAGTTTCAACCTTGCGGCCGTACTCCCCAGGCGGCGGGCTTAACGTGTTAACTTAGCAGCACTGGAGGGGTCGACACCTCCAACACCTAGCCCGCATCGTTTACGGCTGGGACTACCCGGGGATCTAATCCGGTTCGCTCCCCCAGCTTTCGCGCCTCAGCGTCAGGGCCGTTCCAGGCAGCCGTCTTCACCACTGGCGTTCCTGCCGATATTTACGCATTTCACCGCTACACCGGCAATTCCACTGCCCTCTCCCGGCCTCTAGTCCGGCAGTTCGAAGAGCAGTTCCGCGGTTGAGCCGCGGGATTTCACCCCTCGCTTACCGGACCGCCTACGCGCCCTTTACGCCCAGTAAATCCGGACAACGCTCGCCCCCTACGTATTACCGCGGCTGCTGGCACGTAGTTAGCCGGGGCTTCCTCTGGAGGTACTGTCAAACCGACCCGAAGGCCGGCTTTCATTCCTCCTGACAGGGGTTTACGACCCGAAGGCCTTCATCCCCCACGCGGCGACACTGCGTCAGGCTTTCGCCCATTGCGCAAGATTCCCCGATGCTAGCTCCCGTAGGAGCCGGGACCATATCTCAGTCCCCGTGTGGCCGACCACCCTCTCAGGCCGGCTACCCGTCGTCGCCTTGGTGGGCCTTTACCCCACCAACTAGCTGATGGGCCGCGGGCCCATCCCTCAGCGGGCGAACCCTTTCCTGACCAGACATGCGTCAGGCCAGCGTATGCGGGATTACCCGGAGTTTCCCCCGGCTATCCCCCACTGAGGGGTAGGTTACCCACGTGTTACTCACCCGTTTGCCGCTAAGCAAGTCCGAGGTTGCCCGAAGACAACCGAATGAACTTGCTCCGCTCGACTCGCATTCGTTAGGTACGCCGCGAGCGTTCGTCCTGAGCCAGGATCAAACCCTCCGTCGCAAAAGGCACGTCCTTTGTCGGCCTTCAGCCGACCGGACGAAGAGTTCGATCTCGCGCGCAAGGCTGGCTGAACCTTACTCCTCACACGCTATTTAGTTGTCAAGGACCGCGGATAATAAGTCCCTGCAACGGTCTATTATACCCGACCGCGCTGGGATGTCAACCCCCTTTTTTCCTACCTCCACCCCGAAGTTGCAAAAGCACTATAGCAAACTTGCGCCACAGAGTCAATACCCTTTTTGCTCAGGACTATTCGGCTTTCTAAGGGTGACTGTTGCACAACCTCAGCTTAGCCGGCCTGAAGCGAAGGAGCTGTACAACAGCGCGGCCCGACCTTGGACCTGTAAACATGCCCGGGAAGCCGGAAAGCGGCTTTTGCAACAGTCTCTAAGGAGGCTCTTGCAGAGGTCGTTTCCACGGCCGCCAGAGGAAATCGGGAGTAAAGAACGAGTCGTACAGCGTTGTGAATTTTCCTCGGTCTATGCGAGCCCAGACCAGGTCTCCCAACAGTCTGCGACGTGACTCTTCTCGCCTGACTCTTTCCTGCACGAAACAAAGTCCTGAGAAAACCGAATACTCCCTTTCGGCTCAAGTATGCCTACTCTTCAACGTCGGCCAGGAGTCGCGCGACCTAACCCGACGAATCTGAAGATGCACATCACAGCAGGGAATGCAGCAAGCCATACAGGACGGAGCGCGGCATGCTACAGGCTAGCGGCATAAGTCCGGGCAGTTTGGCAGCAGGCCCTCACACCTCGCTGCGCTGCGTGGCATGGCTGGCGCAAACAGGATGAAAAGCGATGATGAAAAGCCTTGCGAGGAGGCTGGGGAGCGGCTCTTGTCAATGGGGTCTTTCCGCAGAGAATCCTCCAGCAGTGGCCGCCATAAGGAGGTTTTCATACCAGCCGAGAGCCAGCCTCAAACAAAGTCCCAGAGTGACCGTTGTAAAAGCCGCTTCAGCGACGGAAATAAGCGACGGTAAGGAAAGCGTCGAGGGCACAGCGTTGCGTCCCTCCTGCATCCCAGAGAGGTCTACAGAAGCTTTTGCAGCAATCACCCGAGAGAACTGAAAATTAGTCGGCTGAACAGGCGGTTGCAATGTGCAAGACGGGAAAGTATACTTCGCCCGCCGCTTGGGAAGCACTGAAGTAACACGGAAAGGTGGAAAGTCATGTCGCGCGTGTGTGACGTGTGCGGAAAGAGGGCTGCGGTTGGGTACAAGGTGAGCCATTCGGCGCGACACACAAAGCGTCGGTGGGAGCCTAATCTGCAGCGGGTAAGAGTGCTTGTAGACGGCAAGCCGCGTCGGCTGAGTGTGTGCACGCGATGCCTCAAGGCTGGCAAAGTAATGAAGGTCGGCCCGGCTCGAGTACAGGGAAGGAGCGCCAGAGAGCAAGCTTGAGTGAGGTTGTCTGCAGCCTTCAACGGGGCCGGGCACCGCGCCCGGCCTCATGAGTTTTTATGGCGACTGTTGCCAGGGCCGCGTAAGAGGCGGTGAGAAGTGAACGCTAGCAAAAGGCCAAGGCCGCTGCCCCGTACGCTCTCCGTACCCGAAATAGGTCTACACGAGCTTTTGCAAGAATCACCCATGAAGAGGTTGCTGCAAAAGCTGCTAGTGGCTTGTGGAGAGCAAAGAAAATATACGACTCCGCGCGCCCGCCCCTTTAGCTGCGACTGCGCTTGGGAGGCGGCATAGCGACCTTTGCAAAGGTCCCATGAGGATTTCTGGCTAAGCTCACATCGGTGGGAAGATGGGCTGCTATCAAGGCGCCGACCATGCTAACGTCACCGAGGGCGTCCCCCTGCCTGGCCGGCCCGCAAGGGTCGCCCTTGTGACGCTCGGCTGCAAGCTCAACCAGTTCGAGACGGAGCAAATGCGGGAGCTGCTCGAGCAGGCAGGCTGCGAGACAGTCGAATGGGGAGAGGTAGCCGACATTTACGTCGTGAACTCGTGCACGGTGACGGCCCGGGCAGACCGTGACACCCGACGCCTCGCCAGATTTGCCCACCGCCTGAATCCCGCGGCCACCGTCGTAGTGGCCGGCTGCGTCGCGGAAGTGCATCCGGAAAGCCTGCGGGCCATGCCAGAAGTGGACCTGGTTGTGCCTAATCGGGACAAGGCACGGCTGGCGGAGCTTTTGCGCGAGCGTGGTATCCTCACTGCGACGGCGACCGTCCCGAGGTGCGACTACGGTGGGACCGGCCCGATGCTGGCCCGCTTCGCCGGCCATACGCGGGCCTTCGTGAAAGTCCAGGAAGGATGTGACGCCGACTGCGCTTATTGCATTATCCCTCGCGCCCGAGGACGCCCACGAAGCATACCGCCCGACCAGGTAGAGCAACAGGTGCGTGTCCTTGCAGCCGCCGGCCACCCCGAAATCGTACTCATCGGTACTCACCTGGGACGCTACGGGGCCGACCTGAACCCGCCAACAACCCTGGCGCAACTATGCCAGCGACTGTGCGAAATAGAAGACCTGCCCCGCTTACGCCTAAGTTCCATCGAGCCTGGAGAGGTGGATGAGCAGCTCCAGCGGCTGGTAGCTGACGGCGGAACAGCCATGGCCCGCGACGCCCACCGCTGCGGACGCGGAAAGGTCTGCCGGCATCTTCATCTGCCATTGCAGAGCGGGTCGGACGCGGTGCTCAAACGCATGGGGCGGCCGTACAGGGCTGGCTTTTACGCAGACCTGGTGCGACAACTGGTTGCCCAGACGCCGGGCCTGGCCGTAGGGGCTGATGTCCTGGTCGGCTTCCCGGGCGAAACCGAGGAGGAATTCACCGAAACCCTTGCTGTGGTCGAAGCTCTGCCGCTTGCCTATCTGCACGTCTTCACCTATTCACCAAGGCCAGGCACACGGGCAAGTGAGATGCCCCAGCAGGTGCCGCCCGAAGAGCGAAAACGGCGAAACCACATACTGCGCGACGTGAGCGCGAAGAAGCAGGAAGCCTTCGCAAGGGCACAGGTTGGCGCCATCTTGGAGGTAGTGGTAGAGCGTCGTGTGAGCGCAGGGCTCTACGAGGGCATAAGCGACAACTACCTTCGCGTACTGTTCCGGGCCGACAGGGCGCCCAGTGGGCCGCTGGTCGCAATCAAAATCACCAAGGCGACCGACAGCGGTGTGTCAGGCACTGCCATAACGCAAGGCCCGGCTACCGTCGCGGATCCCGGAAACCGTGAGGGGCAGTAAATTGCCCACCCACCAAAGCCACATCTCCCTCGGCCGCTGCGGAGACAGCAGGCCTACTGCGCCTAGCTGCAGGCCCGTCACTCCAGTAACAGCGGGTAGCCCAAAACAGGACACCACCGGCGGGGCCTGGAGACCGAGGAGCCGGTGGTGCCTGTGGTGGGAGAGGCGAGCAGACTCCAGCCCCGTCTATTGGCTGGCTGCCGACGGATCAGACGCAAGGGGACGGAGGTATTCTGGCTCGGCCACCGCCGAAGTCAGTGCACCAGCCTGGGCAGGACCTACCCCCAGGGTGAACACAATACGGACATAGACTACCCGCGGGTCTAGGTCACTGATAGTCACCCACGCGTCCTGGGAGCCGAGGTCTCGCCTTGCCACGCGTACCCTGAGCCGCCGCACGTCGTCCGGCTCGTAAATAACCACACGATAGTCTTCCACAGCCCAGTTGTAGGCCCAGCCCTCCCACTCCGGCGGCCCGTCGGGGCCGATAGCATACCAGTCGTAGCTGGTCAGACCGTCCACACGGAAACCGTCAATCTCCACTGTCGCGCCCCCTGCCGGCTCCCCGTACGGGTCCCTGACTTGCAGGTAAAAGGTGACGTACTTGGACTTCGGATAGTCGCTGCCCATGGTGCCATCGTAACCTCCACCACCACCCCCACAGCCGGCCAACAAAGTCAAGAGGCTCCCAGCAAGTATGAGGCGAGCGGTCTTCTTCATCGTCGTTCCCTCCAGGCTACCAGGTGCGGCATTACTACTACTAATGATAGTACCCAGAAACCGTCTTGTCAACACCTTTTAGCTTCCTCTTGCGCCATGCCCCCCCAATTTAAGAGTGAGTAAATCCCAGTTTGCCGCGGCACTGCTGCGATAATGCCTCACGGGCCCAGCAGCCCTGGGCAAGAACCGACCCAGGTTGTGGCGGCAGCTCCCGCCCGCAGCATAACCCTAAAGGCAGGACTGCTGAGCACAAAACAGTTTCCGTGCTAGCTCCCACCGCAACGGTCAAGGGCCGGCCGGCCGTGCCGATATACATAGGGAACCGCTAGAGGCCAGGGGTGATCCCTACGGGGACGGTTGCTGAATGGCCTCCAAGGCCAGCGAGGAGCAAACAAGGCGTGCTCGTGCAGTTCATCCACGAGCTGAGTTCGCCGCTGTCTCTTGTTTGCATGGATCACACACCGGAGGCGGTGGGCGAGTCGATGTTATGGGCTGGGGCTGAGCGGTTACGGCAACTGTTCAACTATGCCAACGCAACTCTGCTGGCAAGGCGGCTGCCGCTGGCCGAGGCAGACGTGCGTAGTCTTCTGCTCCGGGCCAGAGAGAGGCTGCAGCGGAGCAGCGTATGTCTCGGAGAGCTAAGGGTGCATTGGGATTCAGCACGGGCTGTCGTGCCGGCCGAACCCCTCTGGGCTGAAGTACTCTTCACAGGGTGGTTGGAAGCTGCCTGTTACGGCGCCCCCGATGCGCCCATAGAGCTGAGTGCACACGAGCACATGGGCCAGTTGTTGCTATTGACGGCAGAGTGCACGGTGCCGGTCTACCGCAATCCAAGGGTAGTACGCCGGCGCCTGGCCGTGCAGGCTGCAAGCCACCTGGCGAAGCTCTGCGGAGGCAGCCTGACTGTGCACACCTCAAAGCCCAAGGCTGTGCTTGCGCTGCTCAAAGACTTGAGGGTGACTGTTGCAAAAGCCGCTTCAGCGCCCGCAAGAAGTGAACGCAAGTAAAAAGTCAAGCGCAGCTCTATACACTTTCAGCAGCTCGAATAGGTCTACATGTGCTTTTGCAACACTCATCGAAGGTTTCTCGTCAGGGGTGAGGACTACTTGGACTACAGAAAGCTGCTGGTTTTGGTAGTGGACGACGAGCCTTTCGTTGCCCGGGTGATCCGGACGGTCCTGGAAGAATCGGGGCTGGCCAAAGTGCTGATCGCCCAAACGGGAGCGGAGATGTGGCAGGTTTTGGCTGAGGCTGAGCCGGACCTCTTCCTGATAGACATATTGCTACCCGACGCCCACGGAGCCGCATTACTCAGGAAGCTGCGCGAACATGGACGCTTCAAGCACGTGCCCGTAATCATTCTCACGGGCGTGGCTGGAGTGGAAAACCTGGATGAGTACACTGACCTGGCGGCAGAGGTAGTAAGCAAGCCTGTAGCGCCGCACGTGCTCAAGGAGACGGTGCGAAGATATGCCGCGCGTAAGCCAAGCGGTCTCACAGCAGTGGTGGGGAGATTCGGCGTCCATGCCTGACACGAGAGCGCTGACCGACGTGCGTGGGTTCTTGGAAAGGTTCGCGACGGTTTCAGGCTTTGGGGTCGCGGGCGAGGGCCCGTTCTTGGGCGGTCGGGTTGTGTGGGTCTGCCCGCGCCAGCAGGGGCACCGCGATGGGTGCGCCCTGGCGTCGCCAGGGCGATCCTGTCCGGTTCAACGCCGAGGACGGCCCCAACAGGAATTCCGTGAGATAGGAGACTCGCCCGCCAGCCGACTGAGGCTGACCGTATGCGGTGCACGCTCCTGGCACACAGACCGGCTCACTGCCTGGGCTGACCTAGCTCAAAGTGGCCTCGAGGCCATCCTGCGGCGAGAAGAAGAGCTGGACCTCACCGCCCGCGAGCTGGCTTTGACCTACGACGAGCTGTGGCTGGTATATGAGTTGTGCGCCATGCTGCAAGACTTTGACCGCGAGGCAGAGATGGCCGAAGCGGCCTTGGAGCAACTTAGCCTGGCGGTACCATCGGACGCCAGCGTGTTACTGTGTTCCGACGCTGCTCGTGACTTTCCAAGGCTCGTCGCGGCGCGAGCTCGTGAGGACAGAGACATAGCCCTAACCACGACTGCGGCGCACTGGGTAGAGCGCGAGGGGCTACTCGCAGAAGCGTCTAGGGGAATCCTCGTCAGCACTGCAGACCTGGGGGCTGAAGACCTTGAAGGCGAGCTTTTAGTAGCCTCTGCCGGCAAGGCGGGGCAAACTCGGGACTTGCTTGTGATAGCACGTTGGGACGCAACTCGCGGCTTTTCTACTGGCGAGGTCAAGCTCGTCTGCGCCGCCGCCCGTCAGGTAGCTCTGGCACTCTCGGGGGCGCGTCTGCGTGAGGGCCTGGTGGACTTGTTCTTGGGCACCATAAGGGCCCTGGCCGCTGCCGTGGATGCCAAGGACCCCTATACACGCGGCCATTCCCAGAGGGTAGCGGCCCTTGCCGTAGGCGTGGGGCGCCAGATAGGATTGACCAAGGACGAAATCGAGCAACTTCAGCTTGCAGCCCTGCTGCACGACGTGGGCAAGATTGCCGTGAGCACGGAAGTCCTCACGAAGCCCTCGGCGCTCGATGGCAACGAATGGAGCATGATAAAGTCCCACCCCGCCCGTGGGGCCGAAATCCTGGTCTGTGTCTCTCAGCTAGCCGGCATCATTCCTGCAGTCCGCTACCACCATGAACGCCTCGACGGCAGCGGTTATCCGGAAGGTCTCAAAGGCGAGGAGATTCCTCTACTGGCACGGATTGTAGGAGTATGCGATGCCTACGATGCGATGACTTCAGCACGACCCTACCGCGGGGCCATGCTACCCCAGGCGGCCCTGTCGGAGCTTCGCGCGGTCGCCGGGAAAACCTTTGACCACCGCGTCGTCGAAGCTCTGGCAAAAGTGGTGCAAACCGACCCGCTTTCCTGAACCACGGCGTAGGCAGCCTGTTTGCAGTCAGACTGCCTGTGTGCACCGGCCCTATTAGTCGCCGCCCAATAGGCCCGGCGGACGCTCAAAGCGCTCTGACTGCAAAGCCTCCTGCCAGACGAAACCCCACGAAGAGAAAGGTTCCCAGGTCCTATTCCCAGCAGTGGCTCCTGCGGTCGCCTACTGTCCCGAAGTGACGGTGACATTCGGCCCGACGACGGCGGGGCTATGTACTTCATAGACCGCGTTGCCGCTGGAAACTACTGTCAGCGCTCGACCCTCTTCGGCCGTGTAATGCAGGCCAGTTCCACGAGGCGTCCCTGCGCCCATAATTGCGTTGCCTGTCACCACTGCAACAGCACGGCTGTAATTAACGGTCAGGCATATATAGCGATACTCGGAATCGGTTTGCCCTTCGCCGCCGAAATTGAAGATGCGGTTGTGGGCGATGGTCGAGGCTGGACCGCCCTGCAGCGACGCCCAGATGCCGCACCAAGTACCGGCCTGGCCGCCTTCGCCAAATCCTTCAATGTAGTTGTTGGATATTGAGCTGCCGAAAAGGCGGTGGGC
>JANZZA010000705.1 GCA_026419655.1 Armatimonadota bacterium
TCCTTCCGCCGCCCGACTGGGTGCAGACAAAACCTGAGCTTTTCGCCCTCAATCCCGACGGCTCCCGCAATCCCTATCATCCCAACCTCACCAACCCCGAGACCATCGCATACGTGGCGGAGCGCATAAAGCAGTACTTCCGCGAGCACCCTGAGGCCAATTCCTACGGCTTTGCGCCCGACGACGGCCTGCCGCGGGACTGGAATCCCGAGACGCTCAAGCTCAGCTTGGGCCTGCCGGACCTTCTGGGCCGGCCCGGCGTGGACGCCGAAAAGAGCACCACCGAGGAGTGGTTCCACTTTGTAAACGCGGTGACCAGAGAGGTCCGCCGCGAATTCCCGGATGTCTACATCGCCACCAACGGCTACGCCAACCGCAACATCCCGCCCCAGGGCATGACCCTCGACGACCACCTGGTGGTGATGTTCGCGGCTATCTGGTGTTGCACGCTCCACGCCTACGACGACCCGCACTGCTGGCAGAAAGTGCGCCAGGGCGAGATGCTCCAGGAGTGGTGCCGGCTGTGCGAGAACGTATGGATTTACAACTACAATTACCAGATGCTTGTCTCGGGCCTGACGCCGCTGCCGGAGTTCACCAAGCTGCGCCGCGACTTCCCCCTGATGAAGCGCTGGGGCGTAATGGGTTTCCACGACGAGAACCGCAACGTGTGGGCCGAATCGGGCATTCCCAGCCGGTACCTGCGGGCGCGACTGGAGTGGGACGCCGACGCCGACGTGGACGCCATCCTCAAAGACTTCTTCACGCGCTGGTATGGGCCGGCGGCACAGCCCATGCAGGCTTTTTACGAAACTCTAGACAGGGCCATTGCTGACGCCCCCATCCATGGCCATGAGGACAGAGTTTTGCCTGAAATCTATGCTCCGCAGCTAGTCGAGACGCTGGGTTCTCACTTGGCTCAGGCCGAGGCCTTTTCGCAGTACGCCAACGATGCCGTCAAGCAGCGCGTCCTGGCCGACCGGCTAATCTACGACCACCTGCGCGAGTACGTGGCCATGTCCGCGGCGGACCTGGCTGGAGATTTTGCCGCCGCCGCCGACCATGCCCAGAAAATGCTTGACCTGCGCGCCCGCCTCCATGCCATCAGCCCCTTCTTCATCTGGCCCGACGAAAACGGCTACCACACTGGCGTGTGGTACTGGAGAATTACTGACCGCCGCGACTGGTACCGGTCTCTGGCGGACAAAATGAGCGGCAAAACGGGCGATCTGGTGGCCCTCTGCCCTACCGAGGCGGCCTTCCGCCTCGACCCGCACGACGATGGCCGCTTCCAGGGCTGGTACAAGCCCGATTGGAATGACTCCAACTGGTCGCGGATAAGCACCGCTCGGCCCTTCTACATGCAGGGCTACCAGGACGGGGCAGGGCATCCCTACGTCGGCCCCATCTGGTACCGGCTACGGGTGCAAGTCCCGGAAAGTGTTCAGGGACGGCGCGTAATGCTGTACATTCCTGTACTCGCCACCGAAGGCTGGGCCTGGGTCAACGGCCACTTCGTGGGCTACCGGCCCTACAAGGAAGCCTATATC
Organism: Armatimonadota bacterium; assembly: GCA_026419655.1. GTDB lineage: Bacteria > Armatimonadota > Zipacnadia > Zipacnadales > FEN-943 > JANZZA01. The sequence goes on from JANZZA010000705.1 coordinate 1,551, forward strand.
CGCCCGGCCGACATGGAATGCGACGTGACCACAGCCATCCGTCCGGGCCAGGAAAACATCATCGCCGTGCGCGTTGATACCAGCCTCAACACGGCCCAGGCCGCGGAGGGCCTCTACTGCCGGGCCTTCCTCTACAGCCCCGTGCAGGCAGGCAAGTAGGCTCATGCTAGGGCTAGAGCACTCGCTGTTCTTCTGCGCGCCGTTGGAGGCAGACCGGTAGCGTAACGCTATAGCCGCCTGCTGCCTTGTATCCGCGCGCTCCAAGGGGGCTGGCCGAGCAGGCAGGCCTGGCCGGTAAGTATGCGGGCGGCGTGGTGTGAGGGGGGACTCCTGTCCCCCCTGCGCCCCCCCTGCTGGGGGAACCCGGTTCCCCCAGACCCCCTGTTCCTGTAAAAGCACAGGGACGGTGAGATGGGGCGGGGCAGGTT
>JANZZA010000014.1 GCA_026419655.1 Armatimonadota bacterium
GCACGAACCCCCGTCCCTGTCAACCCCTGCATTGCCTGCGGGAGTATTCAGTTTACTCAGGATTTTGTTTCAGGCAGTAAAGAGTAAGGCCTGGGGCATCACCGTGGTGTTCTGGCCCAAAACCCGGTGGTGGCTTATACAGGGCCCAAAAGTGTGTAAAGCCGTGTGCCCCACCTTTTGCCTCGGAGCGCGTCTCCGAGGCGGTGCAGAAACTTTTGCAACACTATCCCTAGAAAACCGAATACTCCCATTGCCTGCTGGCTCCTTTTCACTGGCCTCTCTACCTATTCGCCAATGGAGGCAGAATGAGTCCTTGCCCTCGTCCAAAAGCGGGTAAACCTCAGCCAGGAACCTTTTGACTCTTTGCCCGTCTGCGGATTTTGTTTTTTGGCCACGCTGATAGCCAGCACAACAGATGGAAAGCACCGCTTCCGGGTTGACCACTGAACAGGCCCCCTCAAAACCCGAGGAGCACAAGAAGTGAACGCAAGCAGAGGGCCAAGCACATACTTTTCTACCCTTTCCGTACGCGAGCTAAGTGAACAGGAGCCTTTGCAACAACCACCTTGCGGAAATCCAATTGGTGAATGTTGCAAAACCGTCGTTTTACAGGCGAGTTGCGCCCATGCAATATTACTTGCGGGCGCAAGCCTGTGCCGTGCAACGACTGGCACCTGTGTCGAGACGGGTTTTGCGACAGTCGCCTATTGAAAACAGCTCTGTGCCGGACGCTCTCCCCAGGACTTTTCGTGCTGCTTCCGCCGCCCACAGCCACTGAGCGCTGGCCATCTTGCCGACCCTAGTTGCTAACGATACCGCGGTGGTGATGCACGCGGATCCGCAACGGCCTCGTGGCCACTGGTGGGCTTGAAATCAGCGTGCCCAGGAAACGTGCCAAGCCCCCTCACTCGGGAGCGCGTAGCAGGCAGTCAGGCGGCCGGGTGGCTTGCCTCCGGGCAGGCGAAAGAACGATAGACACCGCCCGGCAACAGCGCGGCGCTTACAGTCCACCGCTGTGCAGGGCAGGAAAGCCCTTCAGTCCGGAGAACAAGCGGAAGTCAAGCGCTGCCTGCCTCATTGCTGAGGCGGCTGCCGAGTACTCCTGTGGTGAGACGCCTCGCCGGCAATCCGACGTCCAGGACAGCACACGGCTGGCGGCGCAAAGAACGTGACTAAGGAGGGTATTGTGTGCGCAAGCTCAGTCTCGACGGTATGTGGGAGATCACTCACTGCCCTGACGGCCAGGGGTCGGCCGAGAGCCTCTCGGGTCTGGAATGGATACCGGCCCAGGTGCCCGGCGAAGTACACCTCGACCTGATGCGGGCCGGCAAGCTCGAGGACCCCTTCTTTGACCTCAACCACATCAAGGCCCGCGAGTTGGAGCAGCACGAATTCTGGTATCGGCACAGCTTCGACGTGCCAGCAGAAATGGCCGGAGATCGTGTTGAGCTGGTCTTCGAGGGCCTGGACTGTTTCGCCACGGTGTGGCTCAACGGCGTCGAGGTGGGCCGGTCGGCCAACGCGCTGGTGCCGCGCGTCTTCGACGTTACCCAGGCCATCCGGCCCGGACAGGAAAACCAGATTCTCATCCGCCTGGCCTCGCCCATCAAGGCCGTTGAAGAGCTGAGCCTCGAGGGCGCTAACGCTGGGATGGATACCGTCGAGCGGCTATGGGCACGCAAGCCCGATCAGCAGTACGGCTGGGACATTGCCCTGCGGCTGGTCACCTTCGGCATCTGGCGCCACGTCCATCTTGTCTCTCACTCTCGTGCCGTCCTGCGAGACCTCTTCTTCCGCACCGAGAGCATTGACCCGGACGGCAACGCGGCCACGGTGGCCCTCGACGTAGAAGTTGAGCCACTGACGGCGGCTGAGGCGGACCTCAGCGTGCATGCTGCGGCGCGATGTGGGGACAGTTGCTTCGAAATGGGCGCGCCGGTGGAAAACGGCCGCGCCTGCATGAAGGCCGTTGTCGAGAATCCAAAGCTGTGGTGGCCCTGGGACCT
>JANZZA010000182.1 GCA_026419655.1 Armatimonadota bacterium
GCCGCGCCCCCCACACTATGGCCCGGACTGTCTCATCGGCCTCAGCAGGGCGCCAGAGAGCTTGCCATGCCTGGTTCGACGTCACATCGGCAGGGCCAACCAGGACGCAGGCGGCGAAAACGCACACCAGCCCAGCCACCAGTAGCAGCCCTTTCAGCTTAGGCGACATTGCCGACATCTGTCCTGAGTAGAATGACACGCCGCCGGCCTTGTGGGTCATCCTCTACCAGCAGCGGCGTTTCGAAAAGCTCTTCCAGCAAGTCCTTACTGAAAACGTCCTCCGTGCTGCCGGCAGCGAAAATCCTTCCTCCCTTTACGGCCACAATCTCGCGGCAGTAGGCGGCGGCCAGGTTGAGGTCATGGAAGGTGGCCAGGATTGTCAGCCCCTGGCGGTTGAGCCTCGCAAGCAGGTCGAGGAGCTGGATGCAGTGGGCCGGGTCGAGAAAGGCCGTCGGCTCGTCCAGGAGCAGGATTTTCGGCTGCTGAGCAAGAGCACGGGCCACCGATGCTTGCTGCAGCTCTCCCCCCGAAAGCTCAGTCACAGGGCGCGACGCGAGGGACTCAAGCCCGGTGGCCTGCAAGGCGCCGTCAACGGCCTCCACGTCGGCCGCAGTCAGGCGCGCCCAGGGCGCGACGTAGGGCGTGCGGCCCAGGGCCACGTACTCCCGCACCGTGAAGGCAAAGGGAGGGACGGTAAGCTGCGGGACGACTGCCAGAGTGCGGGCGAGCTGGCGGCGCGTCCACGCCCCCAGGGGCCGGCCGTCAACCAGGACCTCTCCGGATTGCGGGTGGAGGGCACCAGAGGCAACGCGCAGGAGGGTGGTCTTGCCAGAGCCGTTAGGCCCGATGATGCCGCAGAAACTCCCACCGGCCACCGACAGCGATAAATCCGTGACCACGGGCCGGCCCGGATAGTATCCCACAGTGACCCTGCACAGCTCGATGGCCGCCATCCCGTCACCCCGAGCCAGCCACGCCACGGGCAGCGAGGCGCCGCTCATAGTCGTGACGGATTGAAACAACTTCCTCCAGCCCGTCCAGGAGCCGGGGCCCGGGAATAGTCACCAGGTCGTCGGTGACGGTGTACACTGCTCCGGCCTTGACTGCGCGCAGGGTGCGCCAGGGCGACCGATGTATTAGCTGCTTGCGCAGGTCGGGCGCAGCGCCTCCCGTCGGCCCCTGCATGCGCACCACCAGTATCAGGTCTGGGTCGGCGTTGAGGACGCGCTCCGAAGACCATCTGGCCCAGGGCTCTTCTCCGCCTGCCGCATTCTCCAGGCCCGCCAGCCGCAGAAGGTCGTCCAGATAACTTCCCGACCCGGCAACGAAAAGTGGCTCAAGCTCGACCACGGCGAGGGCCTTAGGGCGGTGACTGGCGGGCACTGCCCTGGACGTGAGGGCAGCCAGCCTCTTCTCCAGCTTGCGGGCCGCAGCCCCGGCCTCAGCATCCCGGCCCAGAAGATGGCCCACTGTGCGCACCAGCTCAATCACATCGCGCAAGCTCTTCGGGTCGGCTGCATATACCGGCACGCCGCTTTTTCTCATGCGCTCGATTATCCGCAAGTCCGTGCCCCGCGCCACGAGCAACAGGTCCGGCTTGAGCGAAAGGACCTTCTCCAGCGAGGGGTTGATAATGCCACCCACTTTAGGCTTACTGCGCACTTCGGGCGGGTATCTGCAAAAATCTGTCACGCCGACCAGTTGCTTCTCGCCGCCGACGAAACAGACGATCTCAGTGAGGTTCGGGGCCAGGCTGACCACGCGCTGCGCCGGCCGGGCTAGCCGCACCTGATTCCCCAGCGCATCTACGACAGAAATCCCTTCCTGCGGTCGTTCTGGCGCGTCGCGCATTGACTGCGCTGGCGGCGCAGCGCCACCTGCTTCGCCGCGGCGACACCCCGCGAAGAAGCCGCAAACCAGCAAGCAGGCCAGGGCTCCGCCCACCAAAACTGTGCGGCCAGAGAACCTGTACCGTTGGCTTGGACGCCATCTGTAAGTGCTGAGCACGCTAACCATGACCCACGTACATGGCCCACGTAAAGGATTTGGTCTGGGGGAAACCTTCTTCGAAAAGGGTTCTCCCCCAGACCCCCTTTTCCGAAACTTTTTCGTGCCCTTTCCCGCTACGCCGGTGTCTACTGCAGAGAATACGCGCTATCGTCCTGCGAAAGGTCAGCCAGATTCGGGTCCCTAGGGCTGACATTGTATTTGCGGGTGGCAGCCTTTGCGTGCCCGTCGCAATAGGCCACATTAGCTGCGCCATTGTGGCGGAAGTGGATGGTTGGGCCAATGTTCCAGGCGGCGCGGAAGGGATCGAGCGGCGCTCGGATGTAGTTGGTGGCAGCCAGGATATTGTTCCACGGGTCCCAGTAAGCCGCATCGGCCAGAAGAACGGCTTCTGCCGGCCGCTGTACCTGGCCAAGACCTGCTGGCGGGCGCCCGCCGAAGTCAATGTCGCCGCCCATGTACGAGGCATTATAACCATAGCCCGTGTAGGGCCGCCCCCAGGCCGTCAGGCCTGTTGCTGACGGACATGCATTTAGCTGGGCGTTTTTCGTGTACGGGCCGATAAGGCCCAGGTCCGAGGCGCCAGTGTTGTAGTCAATGTGAAAGTCCCATGCGTACTCCTGGGAGAAGTCCGGCGAGAAATAGTAGGACGGTGGGAAGGTCTCGTCGTAATCCTGGGCGTACATCAGCATGGCCAGAGCGAGTTGCTTGAGGTTGCTCAGACACGAGGCCTGGCGGGCCTTCTCCCGTGCCCTGGCAAAAACGGGGAAAAGGATAGCTGCCAGGATGGCGATAATAGCTATCACCACCAGCAGCTCGATGAGAGTAAAACCACGCTTCATCTTTTGACCCTCCTAACTTTTGGCGCCCACAGCGCCTGGATTAGGAGGGCAGGGGCTACAGCGGATGCGCCTACGCTCCTCAGACACCGCAAAAACAAACCGCTCATCCCCTACCCTCGAGAGGATGACGCGCGGGCTTGCGGGTCGGTCTCCTGGCTTCCGGATCGGCCTACTCCCTGCGCCTTCCCAGGCTCCGAGAGCCCAGTGGCCTTAGCAGGTTTCGTCCCCGGTCACAGTTGCGGGGCAGCGGCGGATTTTCACCGCACTTCCCGGCCCCCGTAGGGGCTTCCCCACAAGCCTTGCCCATCCAGATTGTCGCTGCGAAGCATAGACGCGAGTGGGGCTGATGTCAAGGCCCCTCTGACCGTTTTCGCAATGCGGCGCGCCCAAAAATCCGGCTCGCCCACAGCCTAAAAAGTTTGGGAAGGGGGTCTGGGGGAGAACCCTTTTCAAAGGGTGTCCCCCAGAAAGGCTTTTCACGAAGTACTAGGCCTCAGCGCGACTTTGGTCGGGGCCTCATACCCTTGCACATTCACAATTCCTGCACGCGCTTGCGCACCATCTCGTTTACCAGCGCGGGGTTGGCCTGTCCCTTGGTGGCACGCATGACGTGGCCCACGATTGCGCCCAGGGCCTTCTCCTTGCCCGCCTGGAAGTCGGCCACGGCCCTCGGGTTCGCGGCGATGGCTTCCTCCACAAGACCTTCCAGAGCCGCCGCGTCGCTTATTTGCGCTAGGCCGTCCTGCTCGACTATTTCCCTGGGGCTGCGGCCATCCGCGCAGGCTCTGGCGAAAACTTCCTTTGCGATGGTCGAGGAGACTGTGCCCTCTCTCACCAGCCCGATGAGCTGTGCGATGTGGCTTGGCGGAAGCGGAAACTCGTCAATCCCTATGCCCTGCTCCTTCAGGTAGCGCAGCACTTCCGTCATGACCCAGTTGCTTGCGGCCTTGGCGTCGCCGCAGGCCTGTGCCACGGCCTCGAAATAATCCGCAACAGCCTTCTCCTCGGTAAGGACCCCAGCGTCGTATGCAGGAAGCCCGTACTCCTCGATGAACCGCCGCCGTCGCGCCGCTGGCAGTTCCGGGAGCGCAGCCCGCACCTGCTCGACCCATTCGCGGGAAGGTTCGACAGGGACAAGGTCCGGGTCAGGGAAGTACATGTAGTCGTCGGCGGTTTCCTTTCGCCGCATTGTTGTGGTGACGGCATTTGCCTCGTCCCAACGCCGCGTTTCCTGATAGAGAGGCTCGCCGCGTTCAACGGCTTCCCTCTGCCGCGCCAGTTCATATCGCACCGCCTCATAGACCGACCGGATGGAATTGAGGTTTTTTATCTCGACCTTCGGTGTGCGCTCGCCTGTCTCGTCGTTGACCAGGTTGACGGTAGGCTCGCACCGCATCTGCCCCTTTTCCATGTCGGCGTCGGAGACTTCCAGGTAGCGCAGCAATTGGCGCAAAGCCTGCAGATACGCCCGCACCTGCTCAGCATCGGTGAAATCTGGCTCCGTCACGATTTCCATTAGCGGGACGCCGCAGCGGTTGTAATCAACCACCGAGCGGCCGTCGGGCAGGTGAATGTTTTTGCCGGTGTCCTCCTCGAGGTGCGCCCGACGGATGCGTATTCGTACCGGCTGACCGTCTACTTCCAGGTCTATCCAGCCTCCAAAAGTGAGCGGCTCATCGTACTGGCTGATCTGGTAGTTCTTCGGCAAGTCCGGGTAGAAATAGTTCTTTCGCGCAAACCGACAGCGCTGAGCCACCTGGCAGTTGAGGGCCAGGCCGGTGCGGATTACGAATTCTATTGCCTGCTCATTGGGCACAGGCAGTGAGCCGGGCAACCCCAGACACACCGGGCAGCACCGGGAATTTGGCTCACCCCCGAAATCCGCTGAGCACGAGCAGAACATCTTGCTTTCGGTTTTCAGTTGCACGTGGACTTCCACACCCACGCAGTTGCGCCAAGCCATCAAAGGTCCTCCCAGCATTACGCACGACAGGAAGTTAGCTGCGCGGCGTGGCCAGCTTGCGGATTAATCTGCCGCACACAAGCCCTGGCCCCCGGCCCCGGCGGTGCCGCGCTTGTTGCCTTCTCGGGCCACCTCAGCCTTCCACCCTGGCATCCGTAGCCTGCCACAGGCGCGACACATTATACTCCATGCGGCGCCCGCCAGTAGACCGCTCCCAGAGGTGAAACAAGTGAAGTCTTATACGGAATACCTGTGGTTCAATACCAAACGTCGCCGCGAATACATAAACATCACACGTGAGGTAGAGAAGGCTGTCGCCGCCAGTGGAGTGAAAGAAGGTTTCGTCCTCGTCTCGGCGATGCACATCACTGCCGGCGTCTACGTCAACGACGCCGAGGAAGGCATCATCCAGGACCTCGACGACATGCTTGAGCGCCTGGCACCGTATGGCCCAGACTACCGTCACCACCGCACAGGCGAAGATAACGGCGACGCCCACCTCAAGAGCATTCTCGGCCACCACCAGGTCGTCCTGCCCATAACCAACGGCGCGCTGGATTTAGGCCCCTGGCAGCAAGTCTATTACGCTGAATTCGACGGCCAGCGGCGCAAGCGCGTGGTGATCAAGGTGATAGGCGAGTGAGGCACTGCTTCCTCCTCGGGCGGGTGGCGT
>JANZZA010000527.1 GCA_026419655.1 Armatimonadota bacterium
CGCGACGACGTGGACTATATGCCCATAGACCCCAAGTTTCTTATCACGCAGCACTTTTCGGCGATTGCGGCGGCTGGGCCGATAGTGGGGCCGATACTGGCCGCTGCTATGTTTGGCTGGCTGCCCACGCTGTTGTGGGTAGTACTTGGCTCTATCCTGATCGGTGGGGTGCATAACCTCCATTGACTGGTTGCATAAAAGAGCCATAAGGCTCGCTCTATCGCCGAAGTCATCCGCGAGAACATGTCCCAGCGCTCTTATGTGCTGTTCCTCGCGTTCATCTGGATTGCCATTGTCTACATCGTGGTAGCGTTCACTGACATCGTGGCTGGCTCTTTTGTCGGCACGCAGACTCTGGAGAACGGTATGGTGGTCTCCGGCGGTGGGATTGCCACGTCGTCGCTTCTGTATTTGGCGCTGCCGGTGCTGATGGCCCTGCTGATGCGCTATGGGCGAATGTCCCTCAGCGTTGCCACCGCTTTTTTCCTGCCCCTCGTTGGGGTAGCCATTTGGGTGGGGCAGTACATACCTCTTGACCTGGCCAAGCTACTGGGCATTTCTGACGCAGACGCCCAGAAGGTTTGGGACGTGGTGCTCCTGGCGTACTGCTTTGTGGCGTCCATCGTACCCATGTGGCTGCTTCTCCAGCCACGGGGTCACCTGGGCGGATTTTTCCTGTTCTTCGCACTTCTCGGAGGGCTGTTGGGTGTCCTCTTCGGTGGCCACGCCGTTCAGTATCCTGCCTTTACCGCGAGCGTCTTCCACTCGCCGAGGGGCGAAGATATTCCCCTGTTCCCCATGCTTTTCATCACGGTGGCCTGTGGGGCATGCTCGGGGTTTCACTCGATTGTCTCCTCTGGCACCACGTCTAAGCAGCTCCGCCGGGAGACCGATGCCGTGCCGGTGGGCTACGGGGCGATGCTCGCCGAGGGAATGGTGGCCGTCGTTTCGATAGCCTGCGTGATGATGGTGTCGCAGGAAGCAGCCAGGCCGCTCATGGGCAAGCCCAATTTCATCTACGCCCAGGGCCTGGCAAGCTTCCTGGAAGTCATCCGTGTACCGGCGGCCTTTGGGGTTTCCTTTGCTTTGCTTGCCTTCACGACCTTTGTCTACGACACCCTGGACGTTTCCACGCGCCTGGGCCGATACATCCTGCAGGAGCTTTTCGGGTGGCGCGGAAAGGCTGGCAGGGTCATTTCAACAGCCATCACTGCTGGCGTGCCGCTTTTCTTTGTGACGCGCAAAGTTCTTGATGCGGCGGGCAATCCCATACCGGCGTGGAGGGTTTTCTGGTCGCTATTTGGGGCGAGCAATCAGCTCCTGGCGGCGCTGGCGCTTCTTGGCGTGACGGTGTGGCTGTACAGGACGGTGCGGGCGCGGTGGGTGTGGGCGGTGACGGGGCTGCCGGCGGCCTTTATGTACCTGATGAGCATGTGGGCGCTGGTGAGCTTTATTCGGGCTGGCTTCTTGGGGCCAGGTGGCGCGCCGAAGCTTCCGACCGACCCTGTGCCATGGGTAGCTCTCATTTTGGCTGGCCTTGCGCTGCTGGTTCTGGTGGAGGCGGTTCGCGTATTCTCGCGTCAGAGGGCCGTGGCGGCCCAGGCGGAAGCTACCTAGCCCGTTGGCGGTGCAGGGAGCACGGAAAAGTTTGGGAAGGGGGTCTGGGGGACAACCCTTTTCAAACGTGACAGTCGCACAGCCCGCCTTTGCGCGTGTAGACATCCCTGGCGGGTATAACCTTGGGGCAGGGAAATAACACTCTCTGCGCTAAGCGGCGCGGAAATGGGCGTGTTGCAACAGCCCCCAAAGGGCTGCCCCCAGGGATTGCCCCCAGAAAAATCTCTCGCAACCTGGAAGTGAGCTTCTTAGCGATGGGCGCGAAATTCGACCGCGAGTAGCCGGACGCAAGCCAAGCAGTCTGCCAAAGGGACGGGTAAAGGAGGGCCGATACGTGCCGCCTGTGATTGACTACGACGCACACAATGAACAAGTTCGGAAGGTATGGGAAGCCTACCACGCGGGCCGGCCGGTGCGGACGCCGATGATATTGGGGATTTCGGCCCAATGGACGCTCACGGTGCCTGAGGCAAATCCGTCGGGCATCACCTACCAGCAGTATATGACTGCCCCCGACGCCATGCTCCGCCATCAGCTTGAGCGCGCCTACTGGATCCGACACTACGTCCCCCAGGACGCCGAGATGGGCCTGCCGGCGGAGTGGCACATTTATCCTGATGGTCAGAACATTTTTGAGGCCGGGTGGCTTGGGGGCCGGGTAGTCATCCATGACGATGGCCCGCCCTCGGCCGTGCCTGCGGTCGCCGACGAGCGAAAGTGGGAGATAGTGGAGGCAGGTCCGCCGGACCCTTTTGCTGGCGAGTGGGCCGCTTGGTGCTGGGACCGGTATGAGTACTTCAAGCAACGATGCGCCGAGGGCCTGGAGTTTCACGGCAGGCCAGTGGTGGCTGACCCGCCCTTTTTGGGCACCGATGGACCTCTGACGATTGCCTATCAGCTTCGCGGCGCCGAGCAAATATGCGTGGACATGCTTTTGGACGCGAACTACTTCCACGCCCTGATGAACTTTATCGTGGAAGCCACCATCCAGCGCATAAAGGCCTATCGCCGCCACGTCGGCTTGGACGAGACCAGCACTGCTTGGGGGTTTGCCGACGACGCCGTTGCGATGTTGTCTGTGGAGAGTTACCGGGAGCACGTGCTGCCCTACCATCGCCGGCTGTTCGAGGTCTTCGGCGCCGAGGGACCTAACTCCATTCATCTTTGTGGCGATGCGGCCCATCTTTTCCCGACCATCCGCGACGAGCTAAAAGTGAACGCTTTCGACACGGGCTACCCGATAGATTTCGCGGCGGTGCGGGCAGCCCTCGGCCCAGAGGTCCATATCTACGGCGGCCCGCGCGTCACACTCTTGCGCAATGGGGCGCCTGAGGAAATCGCGGCCGAAGTAAAGCGCATAATGGACTCAGGCGTGCGAGAGGGCGGGCGGTTCGTCCTGCGAGAGGCCAACAACGTCTCGCCCCACACGCCGCTTTCCAATGTCGAGGCCATGTACGCGGCATGCCTCAAGCACGGGCACTTCTGAAAT